>CALXJX010000003.1 GCA_944388735.1 uncultured Clostridia bacterium | reverse complement strand
AGAATAAATTTGCATTTATAAGTTTGGGCAAAATTCAATTTATGTTACAAGAAATGGCTGATAATAATAAATGGGATGTTGCTCCCCTTTCCTATCCTTTTGGAAATGGTATCAACTTTCAATTAAAAGTAGAAAATCTAGATGAAATATATAATAGTTTTAAAAATTCAAATTATAAAATAACTTTTGATATTCAAGAAAATTGGTATAGACAAGATAATAAATTATTAGGAAACAAAGAATTCTTAATTCAAGATCCCGATGGATATTTATTAAGATTTTCTGAAGATTTAGGAGAAAAAGAAATATAGTATACATTCCTCTCCCACCCATAGGCATACTTGAAAGGAGGTGAAATAAGTAATGGCTGGGAGTTATGAGTTTTTGTTTATACCAATTAGACAATGCAGCATTAATATTATAGTTCAAAACTGGCATATTTTGTATTCGTAGATTTTACTCCTTTTTACCATAAAAATCAAAATAACCTTGTAAAATTAACCACATTGCTATTTTGCTTTATTTATATAATTATTACTTTATAATAAACAATAATTCTGAAATACAATTATATTCTTTTCCGTCTTTTTTCCAATAAAATTTTATTTCATTCAAATTATATTTATCAAAACTATTCAATTTATTATCAATTTGCTTTTTTAATAAATTAACATTTCTTTTTAATTTCCAGCTCTCATAAATATTTTCAGAATCAACAAGTACCAAATAGAATCTATTCGCTGCATCAAAACGCATTTCCCCTTGATTTTCATATAACCACACCATTAATTCTTTAGGATTATTTCTATAATACTCGATTACATCTTTTTTCATTCTACTTAAATCTCTAATAAAATTCTTTGCTTTTTCTTCTACCGATTCTTTCAAAAGATTATTTAAACATATTGTCAATGCTCTATCATTTAGATCTTTTGGTATTGTTATATTTAATTCTTTTGCAATATTTTTTTCACAAGTTAATTCACTTTTACTTCCATATTTTTCTTTTAATTGCTCAGATATAGCTCTTTTCATCAATTCATCCGGAAAATATGTAACTTTAAGGTCAAAAGGTATTGAATCTATAAAAAAGTCCATCTTTTCTACTAAGTCTACAGTCGGCAATATTCTTTCATTATTATTAAAAATATTTTCTATTAAAACTGTTGACCAATGGTTATACCATGAATTCAAGGTATAACCATATACACTCTTTTGTATACTTCCTGCTATTGCATCTTCAATTTCTTCATAATTTAGTATTTTTTTCACAAAATTATTTACGATATTTTTTTCTAGGTTATTTCCCATTGAACCGCCCCAGTCAAAACCGTTCATTTTGTTTAATTCCGCTTCAATTTCTTTTATCTGCTCTGTACTTTTCAAAATTGGTTCACCTTTTATAAATTCAATTATCATGTCTTCTGTTATATTTTTATCGCTTAATATTTTATTTAAATCTTTTTCAACATTATATTGTTGGCAAAATTTATTTAAAGTTTTTGATTTCGATATACTTCTTAATAAATAAAACTTATTAGCATTAGTTTCTTTATCTATTCTTCTAAATTCATTATTTTTATATAAATTATTTAAATCATTATAGTTCATTTTTTAGCCCCCATAAATTTCCACTTTTTTCATCAATTTTAAAGTATTCATTTATTATTTGTATAAAATCAATTTGATTACTTAGATGGTTATATTTTAATAAACATTTGACACATAAAGTTATTAATTGATTCGTATCATATAGTTCATTTATTTTGCAGTTTTTCTTTATCTCCTGCTCAATTTTTTGTTTAGCCGTCTCCAACTTAATAGATAATTGCTTATTTTCCTTATCCTTTTTATATATTACTAGTAAATCTCCTTTTATCGTTATCTTTCTATTTAACTGTCTAGGAGTAAATGTCTTTTGTAATAGCATTTGGCAATCTACAAACTTAAAGTTATTTTTTAAAAGTGCATTTGATATAGCTTCCCATTCATTTCCACTAAGAGAATGATATGTAAAAATAAAATATGCTTTATCTTTCAAAACTCTATTTATTTCATTAATAGATTGCTCTATATCTTTTGAAAAATTTTTACTATCTTTATTTCTTTCATTACTATCGGAAATTACAATTTCGTTATCATAATCTACATCAAATCCTAACCATGCATTCCATATTTGACTTTGTTCAAAATAAGGTACTGTATCTCCATAAGGAAAATCAGTAAATATAAAATCAATTGAATTTGATTCTATACTTAATCTTTTAGAATCTTCATTCTTTATATAATACTTACCTGTACTTTTCTTTGATTTATATATTTTTATGTAGTCTTTTTTTCCTTTTATAATTTTATTTATTCTATTTTCAAAATAATGAAATACATTATTTTCTAAATATCTTTCTCCTATATAAAATCCTGTCATCCAAGCTCCTTGCGACATATCCCCCCTCGAAGCTATTGGTGGCACTAATTTAGAACAATTTGCTAAATTAGATGTAAACGCAAGTTTAAATAGTTTCTTTTCTTTTGTTTCTGGCAAATCACATATTAATTTATATAAAAAAGAATGACATAATAATTCACGCTTAGAAAATAAATCTGATATTTTCATATTTTCTTTTGCAGAAATTCTTGAATTTTTAATTAATTTGTTCCTTGGAAACCAATATATCAACTTTATATTTTTCTCAGCTTGTAAAAATGCATCTTTTTCTTTTTCACTTAATTCGTATTCATACATTTTTCTAGAAGCTTTGTTCATTAATTTTAATTTTAAAGGATCATCGTTTTTAGTTCTTAAAATTGTTATTATTTTATTTCCATCAAATGTATACCATTTATTTGAAAAATCTTCATATTCACTTTTTATTTTTTTTAAATATTCATCAACAACTTTCATATCTATATTAGGGTCAATTATACAATCTGAAATAAAATTTGCTATTGGATTAAGATCATTTAAAATAACATTTCTATCTAAAAGTACTCCCTCTATTCCCAATCCTCCATATCCAGAAAATGGATCAAGTATTAAATCACCTTTTTTTGAATATTTTTTTATAATATTTTTTATTTCTAACGATGGTTTTTTTCCCCAGTATTTATGCATAAGGTAAATTGATGATGGTAAGGCATCGTTTGCATTATTCATTTAATCACCTCTATTCATGTAAGAATTTATAAAAAGCTATTATATTTTATATCATAAAACTTCCTCCAGTACAAGAATATCTGTCTTATCAAATCCTATATAAACTCTTTTATACTATCATAAAGTTTTTGAGTTGGAAGACCTACTGCTGTAGAATAATTTCCCTCTATCTTATCAACAAACACGCAAAACTCATTTTGTATGCCATAAGCCCCTGCTTTATCCATTGCATTTCCAGTATCTAACCACTTCTTTATTTCATCATCTGACATGTCATTTAAAAAAACTTTTACCTCATCAGATGTTATATACTCTTTATATTTTCCATCCTTATATATAATAACACAAAGCCCAGTAATTATACTGTGCATTTTATCACCTTCTATCAATTCCTTTAGCATTTGTTTAGCATCATTTCTATCCTTTGGTTTTCCATATATCTTTCCATTTTTAGTCACAACTGTATCTGCACCAATTACTATCCTGTCCCCATTAGTTCTTTCATAAACATCTTTTGCTTTTATATATGCTAATCTCGTAACTTGTTCTTGAGGTGTTAATCCTTCCTCTAACTTTTCATCTATTCCACTTATTAAGATTTCAAAATCAGGCACTATTAACTTTAGTAATTCTTTTCGTCTTGGAGAACCTGATGCTAATATAATTTTCATTTTCAATCACTCCTAATTTAAATACTTTTTATTTCCATTCCCTCTTAAAATTTATTTCTTCTTTATTTTTCAATCCTTGAACAATATCCATATCTAGTAGCTCACACATTCCCATCAAACAGATAAATACATCTGTTATTTCATTCTCTAAATTCGAACTATAATTTTTATTAATATCTACTAATAAATTATTGTCAGTTTTTCTAACTTCTTTTGCTAATTCTCCAATCTCTTCTGTTAATAAACACATTCTTTCTAATAAACTATTTCTAAATCCTCTTACTTCTATCATATCTTTTATATATTTTTGTAAATCTTCTACACTACTTTTTTTGCTTAATTTATCCAATTCTTGTTTTAATTCAATTTTATCCATATTATTTCCTCTTTCATTATTATTTTTTAGTATCCTTAAATTGATAAAAAATTCCTTTTTATTTATAAATAATACTATATCATAGATTTACAAAATTTTCTATCCTTTAACTTTATTCCATATTTTTATTCATAAAATATTTGCTACTATATTGCCAAATAAAAATGTATTATATTATAATATTGTTAAAATATTTTTCATTAATTCTCTATAATAATACTATTAGCCATTATAACAATTAATATTATCAAAGGTGGTGTTATTTTGAACATAGAATTAGATTATAACATAACATCTGATGAATTCCTAGAAATGATCGAATCAGTTGGTTGGAAAACATATTCTAAAGAACAAATCGAAAAAGCATTAAAAAACTCTATGTATATGGTAAAGCTACTGTCAATGGATAAAAAATAACAAATAAAGAACGCTCAATATATTTTATAAATTTTAATCATGGAGATGATATTATGATAGGAAAACCTGTTGATTATGACAAAAAATTTAAAGATAATTTTCCGATTTTTCCAGCCAAACTAGATTTCGAACTAAGAAAATATCTAACTTTGATTCCAGGAAAAGAAGTACTAGATTTAGGAATTGGGCAAGGTAGAAACTCTATTCCACTGGCTGAACTAGGCTTTAATATTACTGGTGTTGATTATTCTACCAAGTGTCTTGACATTTGCAAAAGCAGCTGTGATAAATTGAACTTAGTTCAATGCGATATTAGGAATTTTAATATTGAAAATGATAAATATGACTTGATTCAGTCAAGATTTGTATTGCAATTTCTTCATAAAAAAGATAGTTACGAGATTATAAAAAATATCAAAAGCAATATAAAAATCAATGGTATAGTTTATATTTATGTATTTTCTTTAAATGATCCTAAATATCAAAAGAACTCTATTTCATCTGAATTTGAACTTTTAGAAAATAATATTTTTCATAATAAAATTGCCGATACTTATATTAGTTTCTTTACTAAAGAAGAAGTCTTAAATTTATTCGAGGACTTTAAAACTATTTGTATATGTGATGAATATAGGCTAGAATTAGATAGAGAAACTCCTTATTATGCTGGCTTTATTAGATATATAGGTCAAAGAATAAAATAAATCACCCAAATCTTAATACATGTAAGAGTAGCATCCATAACAGCACATCAATTTTACTATAATCTTGGTTATAGATATAAAGATGAAAAAAAGGAGCTTAACGATGACGATATGTATATGATGGAAAAGCTCCTTTAAAATCTTGTCTGTGAAATTGTATATTTTGTATATTACTTTTATTTTTTATGCTTTTTATATAACCAAGCTCCTCCTCCACCAAGTAATCCCAATGTTAAAATCCCTGCTATTGCATTTGAATTTTCTTGATTATTTGTATTACTATCAATAGTGTTATTGTCACTTTTACTGATTGCTGATGTTTTTATTATAGTATTATTTGTCACTTCTGTTTTTTCTTCTATAGTTATTTTTAATGAACTTTCTTTTCCATTAGAACTAGTTGCTGTTATATCTACAGTTCCTTGTTTTTTTGCAATCAATTCTCCTGTAGTACTAATAGATGCAATACTTTCATTACTTGATTTCCATGTTATACTTTTATTAGTTGCATTATCAGGAATTATTGTGGCTGTTAATATTTTATTTTCTCCGACCTCAAGTTTTTCTATATTTTCATTTATTTTAATTCCTGTAGCCTCTATCGTCGTTGGTGTAGTAACTGTTGTTTTTGTATTTGCTGAGGAATTTAATTTATTATTTTTATTTGAAGTACTACTTCCACTTGATGAACCACTTTTACTTTGTGTGCTATTTCCACTTGATGAACTACTTTTACTTTGTGTGCTACTTCCACTTGTTGTACTACTTTTACTTGCTGAACTACTTGATGAATATGGGCAAACTCCATTTGGATGTAAATGTGCTGGGTTTCCACCACAATGATAATGATAACTTCCTAACCCACTTTTATTTTTATTATCTTTGTGTCCTCCATTTGAATCTGTTCTTCCTGAATGAGCATATAATTTAGTTCCTATTGAAATTATGCTTAAAATAATTAATAATATTGATACTACTTTTATTTTGTTTCTTTTCATAAAAACTCCCCTTGGTTATTGTATCAATCTTTTATTGAAAAATTTGTCGAAATTTGTAAGTAGCTTGTAAAATTCGACAAAAATAAACAACCTATCATAAAGGTTGCTTACATTATTTTTCTCTATCATAAATAGAATGCATTCCGAAAAGCTGAAACATCAAATTTATTTACATTATTGTTCCTCCACCTAGTACAATCCCTTCATCATCATAGAATACCACTGATTGTCCCGGAGTAATAGCTCTTTGAGGTTCTACAAAATTGCTAACTATTTCGTAATTTGACATTTCTGTATTTTTAGTTATCACTTTTTTTATTATAGCCTTTGCCTCTTTGGCTCTATATCTTATCTTAGCATAACATTCTATTTCTTTACCATTTTCTATGTTTTCTTTAACTTCTTTTATTATCCAATTGATATCAGTAGCTCTTAATTCTTTTGAATATAAATCTTCTTCTTTTCCTACAACTACTTGATTATTTGTTTTATCCAAATTTATAACATATAAAGGCTCTTTGTAAGATACACCCAAACCTTTTCTCTGCCCTATTGTATAGTTTATTAGCCCATTGTGTTTTCCTAATACCTCTCCTGTTTTTAAAACGATATTTCCTTGTTTTGGTTTTAAATTCATGTTATTTAATAAAAAATCTTGATAATTATTATTTGGAATAAAACATATCTCTTGGCTATCTTTCTTTTGAGCTACTTCTAATTGATTTTCTTCTGCTATTTTTCTAGTATCTTCTTTGTCTGTATAATCTTGCAGTGGAAATAAAATATGCTGTATTTTGTCTGGTGATATTGTGTATAGGAAATATGTCTGATCTTTTTTTTCTTCTTTAGATTTTCTTAAAACATATTGGTTATATTTATCAGAGTATTCTATTCTTGCATAATGTCCTGTAGCCATAAAGTCACATTCCAGTTCTTCTGCTTTTTTATAAAATTCTCCAAACTTTATATATTTATTGCATTGCACGCATGGATTTGGCGTTTTTGCTTTTTGATATTCATTAATAAAATTGTCTATTACTTTACATCTAAACTCTTTTTCACAATCAATAATATAATGTGGAATCTGAAGTTTTTCACATACTTTTTTAGCGTCGTTTATAGCTTTTTCGTCTGTATTCCATAACTTCATAGTACAACCTATTACATCATAGCCTGCTTTTTTTAATAAGATTGCAGATGCAGAGCTATCAACTCCTCCACTCATTCCTAACAATACTCTTTTTTTCATTTTTCTATTCCTTCCCAATATGTTACTATGTATTTTTAGTCCTTATTATTTAGACATTTTCCTCTAAAATTAGTCTTTTAATTTTTTTATTTATAATATTTTTAGCTAAACCTATTTGGCTTAGCTAATGCACACTTTTTCTTATTAAGCTGTCATCTTTCTTTTTAATTCTTCTAAAGCTCTTGCTAGCTGATCAGGACAAGATGTCCCTTTCGTACCACACGGAATTCCTTTCAACCTTTTTATTGCTTCATCTATTTTCATTCCTTTTATTAGATGAGAAACACCTGCTGTATTTCCTGCACATCCACCTATTATCTTTACTTCTTCAATAATATCTCCATTTGTTTTTATTGCCATTTCTTGGGAACATACCCCTTGTGGTTTATATCTATATTCCATATTAGAATCCTCGTATAATATATTTACAATCATTTTTATAAGTTTAATTTACATTAAATAATGATTGCATAAGAAAATTTAATGTAAATTAATTAAGAATTATTCTTCTTTATTTAATGTTGTATAATATTATTGTATAGTTTAATTAAAGATTAATTGCATCATATAATTTAATTAGTTTTCTCTTAATTTTATATGTACATCTTTTAATTGCTGTTCTGAAACAACAGAAGGTGCCCTCATAAGTAAATCTCTTGCTCTCTTATTTTTAGGGAAAGCTATTATTTCTCTTATATTTTGTGAGTTTGCAATTAACATTATCATTCTGTCCACTCCTGGAGCAGCTCCTGCATGTGGTGGTGTTCCATATTGGAAAGCATTGTATAAAGCTCCAAATCTATTTTTTACATCTTCTTCTGTGTATCCAGCTATTTCAAAAGCTTTTATCATGATTTCTGGACTGTGATTTCTAACTGCTCCAGATGCCATTTCATATCCGTTACAAACTAAGTCATATTGATATGCTAATATGTCTAATGGTTCTTTTGTTTCTAGTGCTTCTAATCCTCCTTGAGGCATTGAAAATGGATTATGGCTAAAGTCTATTGTTCCTTCATCTGATAATTCATACATTGGAAAATCTACTATAAAACAGAAACGATATACATCTTTTTCTAATAATTCTAGTCTTTTTCCTAATTCTATTCTGATTAATCCTGCTATTTTTTGCGCTTTTTCAAATTTATCTGCTATAAAGAATATTGCAGAATTTTTTTCTACTCCATATTCTTTTATTAGTGATTCTTTTATTTCATCTGTTATAAATTTAGCTATTCCTCCTGTAACACTTCCATCTTTTTCAAATTTTGTCCAAGCTAATCCTTTTGCTCCAACTTCTTCTGAAGTAGCATATTCTCCCATCTTATCAAAGAATTTTCTTCCTTGCTCTGCACAATTTGGTACAACTATTATTTTTACAGTTTTGTCTTTAAAAGCATTGAAGTCTGATTTTTCAAATAGCTTTGTTGCATCTTGAATTATTAATGGATTTCTTAAATCTGGTTTATCAATTCCATATTTCTCCATTGCTTCTTTATATGGTATACGCACAAATGGTCCTTTGTCTACTTTCCAATTTGTGAATTTTTCAAATGTATATGGTATAACTTCTTCAATTACTTTAAATACATCTTCTTGTGTTGCAAAGCTCATTTCAAAGTCTAATTGATAGAATTCTCCTGGTGCTCTATCTGCTCTTGGGTCTTCATCTCTAAAACATGGGGCTATTTGATAATATTTATTGAAGCCACCTACCATTAACAATTGTTTAAATTGTTGAGGTGCTTGTGGTAATGCATAAAACTCTCCTGGATTTAATCTACTAGGTACTAAATAGTCTCTTGCACCTTCTGGTGATGAATTTGCAAGTATTGGCGTTTGTATTTCTGTAAATCCTAATTCATCCATTCTATCTCTTAATGTTTTTAATATTTTTGAACGTAGCAATATATTGTTGTGCAACTTTTCATTTCTTAAATCTAAAAATCTATATTCTAGCCTTAAGTCTTCTCTTACTTCTTTATCTGTGTTAATTTCAAATGGAAGTACATTTTTACATGTTCCTAAAACTTCTATTTCATTTGCTACAACTTCTATTTCTCCTGTAGGTATTTTATTATTTTTGCTTGTTCTTTCCACAACTTTTCCGCGAAATGTGGATACAACTTTCTGTATTTAGTTCTTTTGCTTCTTCTTGCAATTCCTCATTATTAACTACAATCTGTGTAATACCAAATTCATCTCTTAAATCTATAAATATCATTCCACCTAAGTTTCTTACTTTTTGCACCCAACCTGCTAATTCTACTTCTTCTCCTATGTTTTTAATATTTAATTCTCCACATGTTTTTGTTCTATACATGGCTTTCCCCCCAAATCTACTAATGCTTATTATAATATCACATTTTACGCTATTTTTCAATTATCTTTCCTTATCTTCTTGAACTTTTTTCTTGCTTTTTTCATATCCAGTTTTAAATTCATAAAATCTTTGTCCAAAAAAGTCTTTGTATATTTTCTGAATATTTTCTGGTATATCTATATTTGTTTCTTTTTTACTGTCTTTTATCGCTTTATTAATATCAAAATCTATTATTGTTTCTTTTATAAATTTATTAAACCATTCTTCTCCTTCAAATTGTCTCATTATACTTTCAAATCCAGTAGTTCCACCTTCTTTGTCAATTCTTTTATGTTTTTTTAATGGCCCTATATCACAACAACAGTCTAAATCATACAATGGTGCCATCCTTGTTTTTTTAGTTTTTTGATTAACTAGTATTCCCCAATTATGATTATTTTCATCTGCTTGCTTTACAAATCTATTATAGATTGTTTGCTTTATAAAGTCTTTTCTTGCATTTTCTATATCTTGATTTTTTACACCTATTTCTATCAAATAGTCTTCTATTGCATATAATAAATGCTCTATTCTTAATTCATTGATATCATATTTCATTCTTTCAAGTATATCTTCTCCATATATTAGTTCTTCATCTTTTTCTTTAAAATCTAATGTTAAAATATATCTTCTGTTTGCATCATATTTGTTTCTAGCTTTTCCTCGTTTTGCTATATAATATATTGCACTATCATTCTGAAATTGTCTTGCTATTTGTGGCAATAAAATATTGTTATAAATTGCTGTCTCATACTGCTCTTTTGTCAAATTTCTGTATACATCACCAAAAGGAAGTTTTAGAAGTCCCATAGTCTTTTTGTCACTTAGTAAAATCCAACCTAAACAATTTGTATAATTAGTAATGTCTAGTGATGAGTTGCAACATTTGCTACTTTCTAACAATACTTCTCCATTTTCTGACATATTAAAGAAATTACTTTTTCCTTCTATTTATTTATTAATTTTATTTTTTTCCAAGTATTTTTTATATTCTTCTTCGTCCTTAAAAAACATATTTTTCACCCGCTTTTTTCTTTTTGTTTATTTAATCACAAATATGTAAATCTTGCAATATCTAAGCCCACATAAATTCTTACCTAAAGTAATAATTCAGAGGTCAAGGAAAAATGATTTCTTTCAAAATCTTCTCGGCTTTTTCCATAGACTATAAATTCTAAGCTTAAAATAACCGAGCCTCTCGTTAATCACGCTTCCTCAGTTATTTTAAGCTAAGAATTTATACATCTATTCCACGGCACATTCGAAGCTTTTTCAAGAAATCATTTTTCCTTGACCTCTGAATTGTTACTACCTAGATCTAAAGTTTTAAATAAAAATATTATTGCAGTTTTTTTTTTTTCATGTTATGATAGTTTTAGAGTAAGAAAAGACGTTTCTTTAAGCTAAACCTTATATATAAAGAAAGGATCGTGAGAAAAATGGCAGAACCAGAAATTGATTTTTATGATTCTACTAGCTTAAAATCATACAACTTAGATGAGAGAATGAGATATCAATTAAATATGTTAGATACATTAGATGTATTTACTAGAAAGCATTGTGAAAACGTAGCAAATTTGACATGTAGAATATGTGAATATTTGCATTGCAATAAAGGATTTGTTGAATATTGTACAATATGTGCATATCTTCACGATATCGGTAAATTATTTATACCACCTTCTATATTACAAAAACCTTCTAGACTTACTGATGAAGAATATGAAATAATGAAAACACACACTACTATTGGATATCAGATGTGTATGAAAGATCCTAAATTAAGACCTTATGCTGCAGGTCCTATTTATCATCATGAAGCTTTAAACGGAACAGGTTATCCAAAAGGTCTGACAAAAAAAGATATTCCTTACGAAGGACAAATTATTCGTGTCGCTGACGAATATGATGCTATTGTTAGTAAAAGGCAGTATAAATCACATATTGGAATATCTGACACATTAAAAATTTTAATTGAAAATACTAAGCCAACTACTGATAATATACATTCAGATGCCTTGCAAGAAATTAGTGAAAATGCGAAAATGGGAAAAGATAATCCAATCATCGTAAAAACTTTATTTAAAGTTGTCATTGATGATATTGAATACGAAATATATTGTACTCAAACTTATCTTGAGCATTTACAAGAAGAGATTAAAAGATTTAAAGAGATTGAAAAGTATAGAGAAAAAATGGAAAAGGCTAAAGATGAAAAAACTAAAAATTATTATTTAGAAGGTATTAAAATTTTGCTAAAATCTAACGAAACTTTGGATAATTATCAGAGTTTGTATAAAGAATATACTGAAGCTTATGAAAAAAGAAAAGCTATTGTTGATAATTTATATCATGAAATTAAGATTATAAAAAAATTAAAAGTATAATAAATTTAAATCTCGCTTCGAGAGAACTTTATATAAAGAAAAAAGTTCTCAAGAAACGAGATTTGTATTCGAATTGGGATATTTCTATTCTTCTAATCCAAAGCTAACTCCTAAAGCATTATTTATTCTATTAATTAATTTTTCATCATCAATATGACCTATTCTTTCTTTCAACCTACTTTTGTCTATAGTTCTTATCTGTTCTGTTAAAACTACAGAATCACTCTTTAATCCACATTCTTCTGAATTAATCTCTATATGTGTTGGTAATTTCGTTTTTCCTGTCTGAGATGTTATTGCAGCCGCTATAACTGTTGGACTATACTTATTTCCCAAATCATTTTGTATTATTAAAACAGGTCTTATTCCTCCCTGTTCTGAGCCTACAACTGGGCTTAAATCCGCGTAAAACATATCTCCTCTTTTTACTACCATTTTCTTCACTCCTAATGTTGGTATATTATCAAGTATGTCTTTTTACTTTAAATATTAGTTTTGAAGTAAAATAAATAAAATCTATACTCCTTTAGTTGTTGTTATTTTGGTAAATGCTAAGATGTTTTGTGGATTACTATTTAACTTTACCTCATTATATAATATGTAAACAGTAGTATTTTTGCTATTGTCTTTTATTTCCATTTTAGTTGGATTTCCAGTTTTCTTATCTATATATAATTTTTTATCATTTATATATTTATTATTTTGTTGTGATTGTGTACTCATTATAATTTGATTATCTTTTTCTTCGTATTTTGATTCTTTTGATGTTTTATATTCTTCAATAAATGTATTTAAATCTAAGCAGTTATCTGTCATATATTCATAATTTTCAAATACTTTGCTTAAATTTAACTTTGTATTTTCTAGTTTTAACTGATTTTGATTTTTTATAATTTTTACTCCTTTTATATTTTCAGGTTCCAGTACTTCTTGTGTTGATGTATCTGGTGATACATATTGTTGTTTAATTATATATTTATTACTATTTTTATTACTTTGTACTTCTACTTCAATAGTTGCTTCGTAGGAACTAATATTTAAAATATAATCTACTATTTCTTGATTACTACTATTATTTCCAATTTTTAAATTTTTAGCCTCATTTTTATTAAAAAATATTAAAAAAATTAAAATTGCTAGTATAATTAGAATAAAAATTAAAGATATCCACTTTTGTTTTTTTGAAATACTTTTATTTTTTTGCATTCCATGCTTTTTTAATATTTTTTTGTCTTTTAATATCTTTTTATTCAAAGTATAACCTCCTTTTTATGTTATACTTCACTTTATTCTAAATACTAGCAAAATATTCGTCTAGCTTATTTAATAGTTCTTTTTCATCTTCTATTTTGTTGATAGAACTTCTAAATTCACTAGAATTTTTTAAATTTTTTGTATACCATGCAATATGTTTTCTTAATTCTTTTACAGCTATTTCTCCTTTTTCTTGTATAGCCAATTTAATATGTTCTTTCATAATCGCTAATTTTTCTTCTTTTGCTGGTTCTGGGAGCTTCTCACCTGTTTCTAAAAAGTGAATAATTTTTTTAAATATCCATGGATTTCCAAAAGCGCCTCTTCCTATCATAATTCCGTCTACATTCGTTTTTTCAAACATTTCTAATGCTGTTTCTTCATCTATTACATCTCCATTTCCTATTACTGGAATACTTACATTTTCTTTTACTTTTCTAATAATATCCCAATCCGCTTTTCCAGAATAAAATTCTGTTCTAGTTCTTCCATGTACAGTTATTGCAGATATTCCTACTTTCTCTGCTATTTTTGCTATTTCTACTGCTACAATATGGTCTTTATCCCAACCTTTTCTTATTTTTAATGTTACTGGCACTTTCGAATTTTTTATAACTGATTCCATAATTTTTCTTGCTTTTTCTAAATCTAATAATAGTCTGCTTCCGTCACCGTTTTTTACTACCTTTGGAGCAGGGCATCCCATATTAATATCAAGAATATCTGAAAAGTCACTTACATAATTTGCTGCATAACCCATTGTTTCTTCGTCACTTCCGAAGATTTGGAAACTTATTGGTCTTTTTTCTCCTTCTGTATTAAACAATCTTTTTGTTTTTTGATCATTATGAAATATTGCTTTTGAACTCGCCATTTCCGTACATACCAATCCTGGTCCAAATTTTTTACAGATAGTTCTAAAAGGCAGGTTTGTTACACCTGCCATTGGAGCTAATATTATATTATTTTCTAATTCTACATTTCCTATTTTTAATCTTTTTATATACTTCATTTTTTCTCCTTTTTATGCCATTAGGGACGGGTTTGTTTGGCAATTTTTTGCCAATTGGGACAGGTTCGATTACTTTTTCTTATTTTGTAATAAGTACATTTTTCTATTTTTACTAATTTTCAATTATTTAACAAATATTGTTTTTTGTCTTTTTCCACTTATGTTTAGCAATATTCCTATGCAAATAAAGCTTGTAATTAATGAACTTCCTCCATAACTTATAAACAAGAGTGGGACTCCTGTTATTGGTAATAGTCCCATTACCATTCCAATGTTTTCTACAAAATGAAATAAAAATATTCCTGAAATTCCTGCTGCAATTAATGTTCCTTTAGAGTCTTTTGCTGTTTTTGCTATATATAGACATTTAGTTATTAAGTATACATACAATATTATTATGCTACCTGCTACTATAAATCCCATTTCTTCTCCTATTACAGAATATATAAAATCCGTTGTTTTAGGATATAAAAAACCTAGTTGTGTCTGGTTTCCTTTAAGCAAACCCATTCCTGTTAATCCGCCTGCACCTATTGCTAGCTGTGATTGTAAAACATTATATCCTGCTCCTCTTGGATCTGACTCTGGATTTAAAAATATATCTATTCTGGTTTTAGCATGTTCTGGCAATATGAAGAAATATAGTAATGGTACAGCTATTACGACCAATAATATTGTTGCTATTATATATTTTTTATCAATTCCTGCTGCAAATAACATCATCGCTGTAGCTACTATGTATGCTATTGCAGTTCCATAATCTGGTTGCTTTATGATTAATAATACTGGTAATATCGCTACTCCAAGTATGATTAATAATTTTGTTGGTTTGTTTATGTCTTCTCTATTTCTTTCTTGTATTTTAGATATTGTAAATGCTAAGAATATTATTACAAATACTTTTGCAAATTCTCCTGGTTGAAATGAGAAAAATCCTATATCGAACCAACTTGTTGCTCCATTTATTGGTTTTGTAAAGAATACTCCTATTAGTAAAATTATAAATATTCCATATATTATTGGTGATATTTTTATTAGGAAGTCATAGTCTATGAGCATAAAAATTATCATAATGACTAAACTTACTGCAAACCATATTACCTGTTTTTTAAATTCATCATATTCTGTTTCTTGAGTGGCAGAAAATAATGCAATCATTCCAATAATACATAGAATAATTGCAACTATTAAAATTCCCCATTCCATATTTTTTAGTTCTCTTTTTCTCATTAAATCAACTCTTTCCTATTTTTCTGATTTAATTTCTTCTTCTGTTGAATTTTCTTCTTTATTTTTATTATTTTCTTCGTCAATTTCGCTTTTTTTGTCTGATTTTTCTTTTTGTTGCTCTTCTTTATTTTCCATGTTTCCTTCATCTATTATTATTTTTGCTTCTTCTATTACTTCTTCTATTTCTTCTTTTTTTGTTTCTTCCTCTTTTTTAGATTTTTCTATGTCTTTTTCTTTTTTGTCTTCGCTTTTTTCTGGTTTCTTTGTTTCTTTGTTTTCTATTTGTTGTTTTTCTATTTTTCTAGCTTCATTTTTTATATTGATAATTGGAATGTTTGCATATAAAGCTGGTGCACCATTTGTTCCGTCTTCATTTTCTTTGTTTGTTAGTCTAACATCTATTGCACTTTCGTCAACATCTATATATTTTTTTATTACATCTATAATTTCTTGTTTCATTAATTCTAAGAAATCAGCTGATACATTTGCTCTGTCTTGCATTAGTACTAAATGTAATCTTTCTTTTGCTGCATTTTTCGAATTATTATTTGTTTTGTTTTCTTTTTTCTCTTTTTTCTTAAAGAATTTTAATATGCTTTCAAACATTCTCTTAACTACCTCCAACTGTTTGTATTATGATTTTTTAAATAAATTTTTTAGTTTTGCAAAAAATCCTTTTTCTCTTCCTGGTATTGTTACTTCTATTTTTTCTCCTAATACTCTTTTTGCAATTTCTATATAGGCTTTTCCTGATGGTGCTTTTCTATTTTGTATTACTGGTTCACCTTTATTTGTTTGCGTAATTATATATTCGTCATCAGGTACTACACCAATTAAGTCAATAGACAACAAGTCTACTATGTCATCTACATCCATCATTTCGCCTTTTTTTACCATGTTTGGTCTAATTCTATTTATGACTAATTCTGGATTTTTGATGTCTGATGATTCTAATAAACCTATTATTCTATCTGCATCTCTTATTGCTGATATTTCTGCAGTTGTTACTACTATTGCACGGTTTGCTCCTGCTATTGCATTTTTAAACCCTTGTTCTATTCCTGCTGGGCAATCTATTAATATGTAGTCAAATTCTTCTTTGAGTTTTCCTACTAGTTCTTTCATTTGTTCTTCATTAACTGCGCTTTTATCTCTTGTTTGGGCAGCTGGTAGTAGGTATAGTTCTTTAAATCTTTTGTCTTTTATTAGTGCTTGTCTTAATTTGCATTTTCCTTCTACAACGTCTACTATGTCATATACTATTCTATTTTCAAGTCCCATTACTACGTCTAAGTTTCTTAATCCTATGTCTGTGTCTACTAGTACTACTTTTTTTCCTTCTAGTGCTAAACTTGAACCTAAATTTGCTGTTGTTGTTGTTTTTCCTACTCCACCTTTTCCTGATGTTATAACAATTACTTCTCCCATAATTTTCCTCCTTAGGATTTTAAAAACACATTTTTAATGATTATATGATATAACGAAAACCTTAATTTGTCAATGAATTTTACACTAAAATTACATTTTTATTTCTAAAATATTACATTTTCTTTACAAAGTTTAATAAAAATTCTAGCATGAATTATTTTATAATATCATTTATTTTTTGTTTTATTTATATATTTTTAATACGTCACTATTTTGTGTGACGTATTTATTTAGACTCTTTTAATTTGATTTTCTACTTTTATTATTGGAGTTTCAGCTTTAGTTCATAATTTAGTATTTATTTTTATAAATATAGTATCATTCTACTTCCTTGATTTTCAATAGGGTTATCTGGTCTCTCTAACCAGTCAGAATATGCTGTTACACCAGTGCCTTCTATATAATCATTAACTATTAAAACTCGAAAATTATAACCTCCTGCTTCTGCTGTCCACTCCATTAAATTATTTCTTAGGTCATATATATTTTTTATTTTGTCATATTTACCTTTTTCAACTTCTGTTCCTGTTGGACACTTTTCTCCTCGATTTATAATTTCTTCTGTTATTTTTTCTTTTTCGTTTTCATCATTTAATACCCAATTTAATAAAGCATCATACATGCTTCCATATATCATTGATGACTTTACTGTTGTACCTTCTAAAGTACTTGCAAACTCTTTTTGTTTTGCATACAATCCATACCACGTATTGCTTCCACTTTTAGTTGCATCTGCTGGTAATACATTTCTCTTACTTTGTATATTTCCTGTTTCTCCATCTGTAGTTTTGTCACTACTGCTTAAACTACTTTCATATCTAGCTATATAAAATCCTCCATTTATCTTTATGCTATTTATAATATCGTTATATTCTGCTTGTAAATAAGTTTTAAAATCATCTGCGTTTGTAAATTCTATAAAATTATTTTCTGTGTTTGTTAAGATCTTATTCATTATTTCTAAATTTTTTATCTTGTTGTCGTAAAAATCTGATCCTTGTCCAAGTACATCTGGCTCTCTTCCCTGTGTTGGATCATACTCTTTTTTTTCTGGTATGCCATTGTCGATATTATAAAATACTCCTCGATAGTCTTCAGATTTTTCGCTTACTTTTTCAGCTATCTCTGTACCTTTAATTCCGTCTACGCATAAAGTATCTTTGTCCACTGGAACCCAAACAAACTGATTTCCTTTTGCTACAATATTATTAGGGTCTTCTTCTGTATCTTCTGGATTATCAGAAATTACTAAGCCTTTTGACACATCGTCTACTCCTGGCACTATCATAAATCCTACTGGTATTTTTGCTTTTCCATTATTCTCATAGTCCTTATTTTCTCCTGTTACTAGTTCTCCCGGTAGTATTTCATTAGTTGATATAGGCTTGATATCAACCTCCGCCGTATCAATATTTTCTTCATCAGTATAATAAACTTTTGTAGTATCTCCGCTTTTAACAGAAACACCTTGCACATAGAAAATATTATGGCTTGTCTCATTAATAATATAAACATCTTCTAATGAATTAATATCACTATTTTCCTCTTCTGCTTTATAATAATCTTTACCATAATTCAAAGTTAAACTTGGTAAAGCCTTCAAATCTATAATATAAAATTTACCAGTATCATTTGCACCTATTACTCCTGCACTTTGTAAATTTCCTATATTGTTAAATTCATACTTTGCAGGAATTGCCCCATATTGTGAATAATATAATGAAACTTTTTCTCTTAATGTTGAAATGTCATTATACATATTTTGTAAATTCTTTATATAAATACTATCTCTAGCATTAAATATTAGTATTCCTGTTATTATTAAAATAATGATAATTGTAATTGTTAGAGATATCAGATTAATACCTTTTTCTTGTTTGAAGAATTTATTCACTTATTACCACGTTCCTTTCTAAACATGACTAAAATATTAACTTTTTAATCTTGCTTTCTCTTTTGAATTTCTTTAGTATAGTTTACTATTAATTAATTTTATTTTCAATAGTTTGTTCAGATTTTAACAAATATTCTGTTAAAATTCAGGAGTCATTTTTCTCCAACTTTGACTTTTGAACCGTTGTAATTTTTCTCTAATTGATTTTCCTCTATAACTTTATATATTTTTTCCTTTGTCCTATATTTTTTATTTTCTATTAAAAACAATGTCCACAATACACATATCGCGATAAATATAGCAATATTTTTCAAATATAAAATACTAATACCTGCTACTGCTGTTAAAAATATTATTGTATAAAACGAAATACAATTTATGTACTTACTTGCTTTTTGTTTTCCAAACTTAAAATGTAATAAGCCTTTTAGTATTCTACCTCCGTCTAGTGGATATATTGGAATAATATTAAATAAAGCTATTAAAATATTGGTATAAATCACCATTATTTCTTCGAAAATTCCTAGATTTAGATTTACTGTTATCATTATAATTAAAATATTTGTTATTGGCCCTGCTAATGCTACAATTATCTTTTTTAATTCTAATATATTTCCCTTTTTAATTTTTTTATTATAATCACCTGGTTTCAATTTAAAGCTAATCGAAAATCCAAACGGTTTTACTTGTATTTTTTCTACTTTCATTCCCAATAATATGCCTGCTAGTAAATGCCCCAACTCGTGTATCATCGCAAAAATCATTATCATTGCATAAATTTGAATCTGTTTCGTTAAATAAAATATAATAGCAAAAATAAATATTTTTAAATCTATCTGAAATCTCATTTTTCTACTTCCTCCTCAAAGCATGTTTCGGATTAAAAATTTTCTAATTTATTTATTTTACATTACTATTAACAGCCTCTATAATAAGCAAAAAAATGTTGATATATTAATATTGAATAAATTTTGAATGTGATTGGAAATATTTTAGAATTTGTTATATGATTTATTGAGGGATGTTCACGGTACTTGAGGTACGAGAGGGTCTGAGTGAAAGAGGCTCAATAAATCATATTACAAATTCTTAAATATTGTATTGAGCCGAAAAATTTATGAAATATTAATATATCAACATTTTAAATAGTAATTTTTAGTTGTGAATAGTAACTCTTTTACAATTCTAAGATTTTCTGAGGGTCTATATATCTTTCTTGATATCTTATTTCAAAATGTAAATGAGGTCCTGTTGAATTTCCGTGTTGAACCAACTTCTGCTATTTCTTGGCCTTGAGTGATTTTATCACCTAGTTTTACATACAAATTATTGCAATGTGCATAAACTACACTTACTTCTCCTATTTGTATTTTTAAATGTTTTCCATAATCTCCTTCTTCTGATGCTATTACAACTTCTCCATTAGCAGCTGCTACTATTTTTGTTCCTAAATTTGCAGCAATATCTGTCCCTGTGTGATTTTTTGGCACTGTTCCTGTTGCTGTATCTCTTTGTCCGAATTTTGAACTAATTGTTCCTTGAACTGGTTTTATAAATGTTGTTGTATTTTTTATTGCAATTATATCTTGTTCTTCTTGTGTTAAATTTGCAGTTTGATTTTCGACATTTTGTTCAATTGTTGTGTTTTCTTGAGGCTGTATATTTTCTGCATTTACTGTATTTTCTTCATTTGTAGTATTTTCTGTATTTGTAGTATTATTATTTTCTGAATTAGCTTCTGCTCCTCCTATTCCCTGATTTTCTGGCATTAATTGATTCTTTATATTTTCATATATTTCTACAAAATTTGTATCATAAGATAATATTTCATTTACTTTTTTTATAAAATCTTGAGAAAATATATAATTACTATTTTGTATTGTGTATATTACTAAATAAATCAAAATACATACTATTATCTGTATTATCATTTTCTTTAGCAACTTAACATCTTTTTTATCACTTACATTTACTGTTGCTACTGGTCTTGCATTCCCTTGTTTTCTTCTTTCATATATCTCCTCTGCTCGTCTAATTTTTTCTTCCACAGATACAGTTCTTTCCATAAAAAAACACCTCTTCCTTAGTTTCTCTTTAAACTATATGAGGTGTCTTGTCTTTTTATTCTTTTATTTTGCAATTAAAATTATCGTTTCAATAAACAATATTATACTTGTTATATATGAATATATTTTCAATTTTTTTAGTTTTTGACTTGTTTTTTTATTTAGTTTTTCCTTAGTTTTCTTCTTTTCTTCTAATTCTTCTATGTAGCTAGATACCACCAATTCTGCTTCTTTTAATACGTAGTCTTTTTTGTTTTCTCTTTTATATTCTGTTTTTTTATTTTTATCTATTTTCTCTAGCTTTTTTACCTTTTTATTTTCTTTTAATATGACAATTGCTTCTTCTACAAGGTTTGATGGCAAATTTTTCAAGATTACCATATTTTTTAATTTACTTGCTTCCATTTGTACCTCCTTGAAATTCATGTTTTTATTATTTTTTCCATTTTTTTCAAGGTTATACATTTTTTTATTGTTCATTTATTGTTATGCTGATTTTAATTCAAGGCGTAGCTTATCTGCAATCATCGCAATAAACTCGCTATTTGTAGGTTTTCCTTTAGCTGCTGAAATAGTATATCCAAATATATTTTCAACAATCTTTTGATCTCCTCTTCCCCAAGCAACTTCGATTGCGTGACGAATTGCACGTTCCACTCTACTTGGTGTAGTATTATATCTTACTGCTATTTTAGGATATAGGCTTTTTGTAATTTGGTTTATAACATCTATATCATTCACAACCATCATAATGGCTTCTCTTAAATATTGATATCCTTTTATATGAGCTGGTACACCGACTTCATGAATTATATTTGTTACTAATGCCTCCAGGTTTTCTTCTGATTTTGCATTTTCCTCTGATAATTCTATGTATTGTTGCTTATTGTTTTCCTTTCCAATAAAATTTGTATTTTTGCTTGGTTTAAAATATTTCAATTCTCTAATTCTTTGAATTAATAACTCTATATCAAAAGGTTTTACAATGTAATATTCTGCTCCTAAGCTTATAGCCTTTTGAGTAATTTGGTCTTGCCCTACTGCAGAAAGCATTATAAATACTGGCTTCTTTTCCATTTTCAATTTGCTCATGCTTTCTAGAACACCTAGTCCGTCTAAATGTGGCATAATTACATCTAATAATACAACATCTGGAGTTACATTTGTTATAATATCTATTGCTTCTGTTCCATCCTTAGCCATTCCCGCTATCTCCATATCTTCTTGCATGTTGATATAAGAAGATAAAGTTTTGCTAAATTCTTGATTGTCGTCTGCTATTACGACACTAATTTTTTCTTTCATATACTAACTTCCTTTCTTTTAAGGCATCAAATTTGACTAATAGATTCCAGACTTGGGATATTATTCAAACTTTTCTCCTAAAAAATAAACTGTAATTTCTTACAGGTTCATTATATAACTTCTTGGTAATTTTTTCCATTGTTTTTTATAAAAATCTCTTTTTCATATACATTTTTCTATGTATTTTTTAGATATAATTCTTATATTCTTTAAATTTAGCTTTTTTGTTTCATAATCTCGCATTAAATTAACTTTTTTCTCTTCTTTTAATTCTATTTTACAAACAACATGTTCTCCATATTCTATATTTACTATTTTTATATTGTTATTTTTACAATAATATTTAAAAATCTCAAAATTATTATAATCCAATATTGCTTCTAATTCTTCACCTAGTTCTTTTTCAACAATTTTACTTGTACTTATAGCTTTTAACAAGCTATCTGAATATGCTCTTACTAATCCTCCTGTACCTAATAAAATCCCTCCAAAATATCTTGTTACTATAACTACAATATTAGCCAAATTATTTTTTTGTAAAATATTTAGCATTGGTGCTCCAGCAGTTCCAGAAGGCTCTCCGTCATCGCTTGATTTTTCTATTATCTGGTTTTCTTGAATAATTCTATAAGATACACAATTATGTCTTGCATCAAAATATTTCTTTTTTGTTTCCTTTATAATTTCTTCTGCCTGTTCAACTGTTTCTGCCGGAAATATATTTGCAATAAATTTTGACTTTTTCTCAATAATTTCTTCTTGATTTTCCTCTCCTATTGTTTTAAAATGGTCTATTTTCTCCACCTCCTGCTACATATCCAGTAGAATATGCTATTTGTAAATTAAATCCTCCTGTATATGCATCTACATCAATAATTTCTCCTGCAAAGAATAGTCCTTTAATTAATTTAGATTCCATTGTTTTAGGATCTATTTCTTTTGTTGATATTCCTCCTCTTGTTATTATTGCTTCTTCAATCGGTCTAAATCCTTTTATTGATATCTCAAGATTCTTTAACGTTGATACTAGCTGTTTTCTTTCTGTTTTTGTTATTTCATTAACTTTTTTATCTGCATCAATATTGCTTTTCTCTATAATTGTTTCTATCATTTTTTGTGGTAGCAATTTATCTAAGCTATTTTTGAATTTCTTGTTCTTATATTCCTCAAAATCTCTTAGGATTCTAGCATTTAATTTTTCTTCTGACAATGCAGGTTTAAGATCTATTGACAATGTGATATTTTGTTCTTTCATCTTTTTTTCAATTTTTGAATATCTTACTAAATGTGCTGAACCACTAAGAATTGTTGGTCCTGATACTCCAAAATGTGTAAATATCATTTCTCCAAAGTCTTTATAGATTATTTTATTTTTCTCTTTATCTATCATTTTTATTTCCACATTTTTCAAACTTAATCCTTGTAAGTTTTTGCAAATCGCCTTATCATGACTTTCTAATGGAACTAATGAAGGTTTAATTTCCACTATTTTGTGTCCAAGTTTTTTAGCTAAAATATATCCATCTCCTGTTGAACCTGTTAATGGATAGCTTTTTCCTCCTGTTGCCAATATAACTTTATCTGCTTTTATTATTCCGTCTTTACTTTTTACTCCTTTTATATTGTTATCTTCTACAATTATATCATCTACTTTTGTATTGTTTTTTACTATTATTTTTAATTCTTTGATTTTAGAAATAAAACAATTTAATACATCTTGTGATTTATCTGTAACCGGAAATATTCTATTGCCTCTTTCTTCTTTTACTTTTAATCCTTGTTTGTTTAAAAATTTTATTATATCTTCGTTTGTAAATTTTTGATAACAGCTATACAAAAACATTCCGTTTCCAGGTGTGTTTTTAATGAATTCTTCCATATCTAAAGAAGATGTGATATTACATCTTCCTTTTCCTGTGATTAATAGCTTTTTTCCTAAAAACGGCATTTTTTCTAAAAGGATTACTTCATTTCCTTTTTGTTTTGCTGTTATGGCTGCCAACATTCCTGCTGGTCCCCCACCTATTACAATTACTTTCATTTTTACTTATTCCTTTTTACTTTCCTTATTTATTTTGTATCTTGCATGATTTTGCTATTTCTTGTCTTCATTTTCTTCTTTTTTATCTTCTTGATTTTTTGTACTATCGTCATTTTTTAAGTCATCTTCTATGTCAATATAAAATTCTCCAAGATTTTCTATTTCTTTTTTAGTAATTCCTTCTATCTCTTTTTCCTCAGTTTTATCATTTTTTTCTTGTTCATTATTTTCTAAGTCTCTATTTTCTTCTTGATTACTGGTTTCAAAATCTTCTTTTTCGATTTCTTTTGAATTGCTATTTTCTTCCTTACTTTCTTTTTCTTTCAAACCGCTTTTTTCTTCCAAGCTATTTTTTTCCTTTGAATATTCTTCCTCTAAATAGCTCTCTTCTATTTTCTCGATATTCTCTTGTTCCTCTTTTTCCACTTCTGTATCAACTATATCATTGTTCTTTACTGTATTTTTCTCATTTTCATTCTCTTCTAAATCATCTAATTCATCTTGGTTTTTGAATAAATCTATATATTGATTTTGTGTTCTCTTGTTTTCTCTTTTTCTCTCCCTAATTTCTCTCTTAGTATTTCTTTCTAATTCTTTTCTCTCTTTTTCTATTCTTCTGTTTTCAGCTCTTTGTCTACTTCCACCTATAATTAAACATACAATTACTAATAAAATTAACACTAACAATATAATTACTACCATGTTAAAACTCATTCCTTTCTTTCTATCTTTTCTTTTTTTGCTAAAGTAATAAAAGAATTTATTTTATATCAATTCATTCTCTTTAAACAAATAATTATATCTCTCCATATTTTCATTTTTCCACAATATCTAATTTTTATTTGAATTTATATATAAAATTTAATTTTCCATATATTCAATTGCTTTTAGAATTCCTAGTTTACCATATTGATATGTAAGTCCTCCTTGCATATATGCAATATATGGCTCTCTTATAGGTCCGTCACAACTAAGTTCAATTGTTGAGCCTTGTGTAAATGTTCCTGCTGCCATAATAACTTTATCTTCATATCCTCCCATATCACTTGGAAATGGTATAACATTAGAATCAATAGGTGAACCTTTTTGGATTCCTTGACAAAATTTTATTAATTTTTCTTCGCTACCTAATTTTATAGTTTGAACAATGTCTGTTCTTCCCTCATCAAATTTAGGCTCTACTTCATAACCTAATTTTGCAAGTATTCTACTTGCAAATATTGCTGTTTTTACACTACTTGCTACAACACTTGGTGCAAAAAACAATCCTTTAATTAATAATGGATTTTGATTTAATGATGGACCTATTTCTTTTCCTATGCCTGGTGAAGTCAATCTCTCTGCACATAATTCTATTAAATCTTTTTTTCCTACAATATATGCTCCACTTGTAGCAATCCCTGCTCCTAGGTTTTTCATTAGTGATCCTACTGCCACATCTGCTCCAACTTCTATTGGTTCTCTATCTTCCACAAATTCTCCATAGCAATTGTCAACCATTATAATAACTTCGTGATTAACTTCTTTAATTGCTTTTATAACTTTTTCTATCTTTTCAATTGTTAAACTTTTCCTTGTAGAATATCCCCTAGACCTTTGAATTTCTACTAACTTGATATCTTTCTTTTGTAGTCTCTCTTTGATTTTTGGTATATCAAAATCATTGTTTTTTAATTCTATTTGTTCATAATTAATATTAAATGATTTTAATGAACTCTTACTTACTTCTTTTCCTATTCCAATAACAGTTTGTAAAGTATCATACGGTTCTCCCGAAATGCTTAACATTGTCTCATTTGGTCTTAGTAAAGCAAATAGTGTAACTGCTAGAGCGTGTGTTCCTGATATTAGTTGTGTTCTAACTAGTGCATCTTCTGCTTTAAAAATTGTTGCATATATTTCCTCAATTTTGTTTCTTCCTGGTTCATCTATTCCATATCCTGTTGATGAATATAAGTGTGTTTCTTGCAAGTTACATTCTTGAAATGCTTTTAGTACTTTTTCACTGTTTTTTTCGCAAATGTGATCAATTTTTTCTGTTATATGTTTAATTTCTTTTTCTATTTCTTTTGATAGTTCTAATATTTCTTGTTTCATGTTTTATTATTACTCCTTTCGCAATATATTAGTCTAATTAAGTTTTTATGGTATTATTTTACTATTTTTTTTGTCTTTTGTAAATATCATTTTGGGACATTGAGGAGACTCAAAAATGAGCATTTATAAGCCACAAGGGGAAAAATGATTTCTTGAGCAATCTTCGAATGTGCCGTGGAATAAATATTGTTTTTTTGTTGAATAGGAAAAATCAATTTTTCCTATTCAACAAAAAAAACAGCTCTAAGCAAGCTGTTTCCATTATCGGTTTAAAATTTTTATTATTAGTTATTTGTATATGGTAAAATTGCGATGTGTCTTGCTCTCTTAATTGCTGTTGTAATATCTCTTTGATGTTTAGCACATGCTCCTGTTGTTCTTCTTGGTAGTATTTTACCTTTATCATTGATGAATTTTTTTAATTGATCTGGATTTTTATAATCTAATACAAAGTTTTTGTCACTGCATAATACGCAAACTTTTTTTCTTTGTTTTCTAAATTTTGGATTATAATCTTCATCATAATTTTTGTTATTATTTCTTTTATTTTGTTTTTTGTCTGCCATTTTCTTATTTTCCCTCCTCACGATTAAAATGGTAAGTCATCATTTGAAGACATTTCAAAATCGCTTCCCATATTTCCTGGTGCTGTATTTCCAAATGTATTTTCAAATGTATTTCCTGCTGTTTCACCATCTTTTTTGCTATCTGCAAAATATGCTTCTTCTGCTATTACTTCTGTTACATAATGTTTTGTTCCTTGGTCATCGTCCCAAGTTCTTGTTTGAATTCTTCCAATGATACCTACTTGTTGACCTTTCTTAAAGTATTTACTACAAAATTCTCCTAGTTTACTCCATGCTACTATATTTATAAAGTCTGCTTGTCTTTCTTCTCCTTGTCTAACAAATCTTCTGTTTACTGCTAAGCTGAATGAAGATACTAGTGTATTATTTGTTTGTGTATATCTTGTTTCTGGGTCTCTTGTAAGTCTTCCCATTAATATTACTTTGTTCATTTTTTATCACCTTTCTTTACTTTTAATAAAGGCCCCTTCTTTATTTAATTTTTTTATTATGCTTCTTTTTTTACTGTTATGAATTTTAAAATACTATCTGTAATTCTATAGTTTCTTTCTAATTCTGCAACTAACTCTGGTTTTGCTTCGAAATTAAATAATATATATGTTCCTTCTTTGCATTTAGAAATTTCATAAGCTAATGTTCTTTTTCCCATGTTTTCTACAGATTCTACTTTTCCATTTTCATTTATTAATCCTGTAAATTTTTCTTCTAAGGCTTTTATTCCTTCTTCATCTACATTTGGATTAACAATGATAATACTTTCGTATTTATTCATTGATTTCACCTCCCTTTGGATTTTTAACCTACATTTTCTGTAAGTAGAGATTTTAAAAGATTTTCTATTTTTATTCTTATTGATTTTTCATAAAAATAGCTACGTCTCTTTTAAAACATAGCTATTTTATCATATATTTTGCTATTTATCAAGTATTTTTTTGAAATTCAGATAATTTGTGGTAACAACAATTCAAAGGTCAATGAAGGAAGAATGATTTCTTGAAAAAGCTTCGAATGTGCCGTGGAATAGATGTATAAATTCTTTGCTTAAAATAACTGAGGAAGCGTGATTAACGAGAGGCTCGGTTATTTTAAGCTTAGAATTTATAATCTATGGAGCAAGCCGAGAAGATTTTGAAAGAAATCATTCTTCCTTCATTGACTTCTGAATTGTTGCACTTTGTGATCTTTTCCTATAACTTTTACAAACTTCATTTCATTCACTTTCTTTTGTAACTCCATAATAGGGATAGGTAATATACTAATTATTAATGTAATAATCCATTGAGTTTGATTTAAAGGAACCAATTTAAATATCTCAGCTAGAGCAGGTATAATTACCACAATAATTTGTACAAATATACCTAGTATAAAACTACCTATTAAAAATTTATTCTCTAAAAAAACAGTTTTAAATATAGACTGTTCACTTTTTATATTAAAACTGTGGATAAGTTCTAATATTCCTATTGCAACAAAAGCCATTGTTCTTCCAACTTCCACTCCATAATATTTATTTCCAATACTAAATGCCACTAATGTAAGCATACCTATCATAATACCTTCTACTATAATTTTATTCCATAAACCATCTGCAAAAATTCCTTTTCTGTTATCAGTTGGCTTTCTATTCATAATATCTTTTTCTGGTGGTTCTAATCCTAATGCTATAGCTGGTAAAGAATCTGTTACTAGGTTAACCCATAATAATTGAATAGCAAGTAAAGGTGATTTTAATCCTAATACTAATCCCATAAAAATAGTTACAATTTCACCAATATTTGTAGCTATTAAAAAATGAATAGCCTTTCTAATGTTATCATATATGTTTCTTCCTTGTTTTACAGCTTCTACAATCGTCACAAAATTGTCATCTGTTAAAACCATATCTGCTGCATTTTTCGCTACATCTGTCCCATTCTTACCCATAGCAATTCCAATATCTGCATTCTTTAACGCAGGACTATCATTTACTCCATCTCCTGTCATAGCTACCACTGCTCCTGTCCTTTGCCATGCTTTTACGATTCTAACCTTATGTTGTGGTGTTACTCTTGCAAAAACAGAATAATTTTTTATTTCTTTTTCTAATTTTTCTTGAGGTATTTCGTCTAATTCTTTTCCTGTTATCGCTTTATCATTTATTCCTAAGATACCTATATCTTTAGCAATTGCCTTTGCCGTTGCAATATGGTCTCCTGTTATCATTACTGTTTTTATTCCAGCTTTTTTGCATGTTTTTACTGCTTCTTTTACTCCCTCTCTTGGTGGATCTATCATTCCAATCAAACCTATAAAGTTCAAGTCTTTTTCTATTGTATCTGAATTTATTTTTGTTGGCAATATATCTATGTCTTTATAGCCTACTGCAATTACTCTTAAAGCTTTATTAGCCATCTGTAAATTTTCTTTTTGCACTATATTCTTATCTACATGTATACACTTATCTAGTAATACATCTGGAGCTCCTTTTGTAATTACTCTATATTTGTTTCCATATTTATGTATCGTTGTCATCATTTTTCTATTTGAATCAAATGGTATTTCACTAATTCTTGGCATTTGATTGTATAAATCATTTTTATTTTTTCCTTCCTGTATTGCTTTGTCTACTATAGCAACTTCTGTTGGCTCTCCTGTTACTTGAATTTTTTCATTTTGATATAAAACATCGCTATCTGTACACATAGTTGCTAATTCAATTGCTAGGCTTGGACTTTTAGCTCTTACCTCTACAACTTTCATTTTATTTTGCGTTAATGTTCCTGTTTTATCAGAACATATTACATTGCTACTTCCCAGCGTTTCTACCGCTGGTAATTTTCTGATTATGCTATTTTTCTTAGCCATTTTTGTTACACCTATTGAAAGCATAATAGTAACAATTGCTGGGAGCCCTTCTGGAATTGCTGCTACTGCTAACCCTACTGATGTCATAAACATTTCCATTGGCTCTATATTTTTTATAAGACCAATTACAAATATAATAAAACATATAGCTAAACATATTATTCCTAATATTTTTCCAACTTGCCCTAATTTTCGTTGAATTGGAGTTTCTGGAGAGTCGTTTTCTATCATCATATTGGCAATTTGTCCGACTTTAGTATTCATTCCTGTCTCAGTTACTATTGCTTTACCATGACCATTTACTACTATACTTGCCATAAAAGCCACATTTAACATGTCTCCTAATGGAATATCTTTTCCACAAACAATATTCGCATCTTTTAAGACTGGCTCATTTTCTCCTGTTAAACTAGATTCTTCTATTTTTAAATTGAAACTTTCTAATAACCTACAATCTGCTGGCACATAGTTTCCAGCTTCTAAAATTATAATATCTCCTGGCACTAATTCTTCTGCATTTATCTCTGTGGTCACTCCATCTCTTAAAACTTTTGCTTTTGGAGGTGTCATTTGTTGCAGAGCTTCTATTGATTTTTCAGCTTTTGCTTCTTGAATAACTCCCATAATTGCATTTAGTATGACAATAGCTATAATTATTATAGAATCAATATAATCATTTTCTCCCTGTATATTGGATATTACTGCAGAAATAATTGATGCTATTATTAAAATTATAATCATAAAATCATTAAATTGTTTTAAAAATTTGATTATTAGACTCTCTTTAGGCTTGTCTTTTAATTTGTTTTTTCCATATTTAATAGATCTTTTTTCTACTTCATCTTTGCTTAAACCTTTCTTTTCATTACTCTTTAGGTTTCTTAGAGTCTCTTCTTTGCTTAGTGTTTGCCACATATAAAAATCCTCCTTTGTATTGATTATTAAATTAAGTTTTTAATGTTTTACATCTTCATCTTAATTTATTAAATTATATGTGGCTTGTACTTTTTTATTCCATTTGTCCTAATTTCATAGAAAGTAATTTAGAAATTCCATTTTCCTCCATAGTTACACCATATACTGTATCTGCTACTTCCATTGTTCCCTTTCTGTGTGTAATTACTAAAAACTGTGTATCTTTAGCAAATTTCTTTAAATATTCTGCATATCTATAAACATTAACATCATCTAATGCTGCTTCAATTTCATCTAGTACACAAAATGGTGCGGGATTAATTTTTAGTATTGCAAATAATAATGCTATTGCAGTAAAGGCCTTCTCTCCTCCTGATAATAACATCATATTTTGCAATTTTTTTCCTGGTGGTTGCACAGTAATTTCTATTCCAGATTCAAGTATATTTTCTTCATCTGCTAATGTTAATTTTGCATTTCCTCCACCAAATAATTCTTTGAATACTTCTGAAAAGTTTTTATTTATAAGCTCAAATTTTTCCTTAAATTGTTCTTTCATAATACTCGTCATATCTGTTATAACTTTTCTTAATTTTGACATAGTATCTTCTAAATCCACTCTTTGTTCACACATAAAGTCATAACGTTCTTTTAATGTTTTATATTCTTCTATTGAATCAATATTAACACTTCCTAATTCTCTTATGTCTTTTCTTAATTGATTAACTCGTTTTTGTGTTGTAGCAACATTTTCTGGTTTTTTATATTCTCCAACATTGTTTGGTGTTAGTTCATATTCTTCCCACATTTTATTAATAATTTGTTGGATATCTTCTTCTAGTTTTGTTTTCTTAACATCTACTTTTACAATTTGTGATTTTAGTTCTTCTATTAAACTAAACTTTTGATTTATCAATTCTTCTTGTCCAGCTAACTTTTCATTTTTTTCTATTCTTTCTTTCTTTAATTGTTCTATTTTTGAACCACTCATATTTACTTCTTCTTTTATTTTTTCGATTCTTTGCTTAGTTTCTTCTATTGATTGCTCTAAATTAAAATTGTCTTGCATAATTTGTTCTATCTGATTTTTCTTATTATCTATACTTTTATTAGTATTTTCAATATCTAAATTAATTCTTTCTTCCATTTCTTGTATAGAAGTTTCGCTTTCATCAAATGATGAAACTGATATTTTTAAATTTGTAATATCAAAATTTAGGTCATCAACATATTTTTGATTATCTTTGTTTAACTCCGCAAATTCTGATATTACTTTTGTTAGTTTTTCTGTTTCTTCTTGCAATATTTGTATCTGTTCTTTTACTTTTTCCTTATATTCAATCGCCTCTTGTTTTTTATTTTCAAGCGACTGTTGTTCCTCTTTTAATTTATTTAACCTAGTTTCTATTTTTTGAATATTTTCATCTATAGCAATAATTTTTTGTTTTTCTGTTGCATATTTAATATCGATTTCTTGTAATTCTTTTTCTAGACTCATTGATGCCTCTATTGTTCCTTCTATTGATTGTTCATACTCTTCTTTTTCTCTTTGTAAATTTTCAATCTTTTCTGTTATTGCTTTTATTTCTTTTTGTAATTTTTCGATTTCTCTTCCTCTACCTAAAATGTTTACAGTTTTCTTTGCAACTGAACCTCCTGTTATCATTCCTGATGGGTTTATTAAATCACCTTCTAGGGTTATTATTCTAAAAGTATAACTATTCTGCTTTGCTACTTTTATAGCATTTTCCATATTGTTTACAATTACTGTTCTTCCTAATAAATTTAAAATTATTTGTTCGTATTTTTTATCGAATTTAATTAGATCAGATGCAATACCTACAACTCCATTTTCTTTTCCTTTTATTTTGTCTAGTTTTCTTCCTTTGACAGATGTTATAGGTAGAAAAGAGGCTCTTCCTAAATTATTTTTTCTTAAATAATCAACTAATCTCTTGGCATCTTCTTCTGTTTCGGTAACTATGTTTTGAAGACTTGCACCTAAGCACATTTCTATTGCTGTTTGATATTCTTCTGGTACCTCTATTATATTTGCTAAAACTCCGTGCATTCCTTTTCCTAATTCTTTTACATTTTCACAGTCTTTCAATAAAGCTTTTACACTTTGAATATATCCTTCTTTTTCTTTTTCTGTTTCGATTAAAAATTTTAATCTGGATTCTTTTATTCTCATTTCTCCTGTTAATGAGTTGATATTTTTTTCAAAATTTTCTATTTTTTTGTTTGCTTCTTCTTTTTCCTTATTTATTTGATTTAAAGCCAATATTGTTTTATTTCTTTTACTTTCAATTTCGTAGAACTCTCTTGATATTTCATCTTTTCTTAATCTTGTTGCATCTAGTTCTGAAACATTTGATGCTATTTCTTGTTTAAGTTGCTTTTGTCTTTTTTCATAATTATCATAATTTATTTCTTGTGTGTGTATTTCAGATTGCAATTCATATCTTTTGTCTGTATTTTGTTCTACTTTTTGTTTATAGCCTTCTATTTCTAGTTCTTTTGATGATAATTTCTTTGTTATTTCGGCTAATTCTTTTTCTTTTTCTTCTAATTCTTTTGCAAATTTTTCTCTATTTTGTTTTAAATTATCTTTCTTTTCCTGCTTTTGCTTTATTTCTTCAGTTAGTTCTTTTATCTTTTCTTTCAATTCATTAGTTTCTTTTTCAAATCGTTCTTTGTTTTCTTTATTATTTAAAATTCTTGTGTTAGCTACATTAATATCTGAATTCAACATTTCTATCTCTTTTTGGCTTTCAAATCCAATGTTAGACATTTCCTCAATTTTTAATGTAATTTCGTCTATTTGTGTTTTTAATTCTTCTTTTAGTATTTTTATTCTCTCTAATCTTCCCTCTTCTTCATTACATTGATTTTTATATATTTCTTCGTCTTTTACTATCTCTTCTAAACTTTCTTTGTATTTTTCAATATTGTGTAAAAATAATCCTATTTCAATTCCTTTTAGTTCTTCTCTTAAGTTTAGATATTGTTTCGCTTTTTCTGATTGTATTTTTAGAGGTTCTATATTTGTTTCTATTTCTGCTAATATATCATTAATTCTAAGTAGATTTATTTTAGTATGTTCTAATTTTTTTTCACTCTCTTCTTTTCTTACTCTGTATTTTACTATTCCTGCTGCTTCTTCAAATATGTGCCTTCTGTCTTCTGATTTATTACTTAATATTTCATCTATTTTTCCTTGTCCGATTATAGAGTATCCGTCTTTTCCTATTCCTGTGTCCATAAATAATTCTAAAACATCTTTTAATCGACATGGTACTTTATTTATATAATATCCTGTTTCTCCACTTCTATATATTTTTCTTGTTACAGTTACTTCTGTATATTCTATTGGAAGTGCTCCATCACTGTTGTCAAATACTAATGATGCTTCTGCAAATCCTAATGATTTTCTATTTTGTGTTCCAGCAAAGATGATGTCCATAGATTTTGTTCCTCTTAATGATTTCATACTTTGCTCTCCTAAGACCCATCTTATTGCATCTGATATATTACTTTTTCCTGAGCCATTTGGTCCTATTACACTTGTTATTCCTGGCATAAATTCTAATATTGTTTTGTCTGCGAATGATTTAAATCCTTGTAATTCTAGTCTTTTTAAATACATTTATTATCACCTTTGTCCATGCTAGTAGCATGTTAATTTTTATGGCTAAGTAGATATTTCTATTTAGCCACAGTCTTAGTTTATACTATTTTTTGCTTTTTGTAAAGACCTTATATTTCTTTTAAATTCTGTATTTCTCGGTGAGTTGTGATATTATCATTTGAAGTTATCGACGAATGTGACGTGTAATAGATGTATAAATTCTTAGCTTAAAATAACTGAGGAAGCGTGATCAACGAGAGGCTCGGTTATTTTAAGCTTAGAATTTATAATCTATGGAGCAAGCCGAGGAGATAACAAAAATGATAATATCACAACTCACCGAGAAATATTAAATTTATATTAAATATTCACTTGTTCGACTAATTTCGCAATCTCATAAATTAGCTTTTGTTTTTCTCTTCCACAATTTTCTAATATTTGAGAAAAATCTCTACTTAAATAAGTATTTGTATCTGGTGAAGTACCTTGCAATATCTCTCCTGGTGTTATTTCTAGTACATTACATATTTCTATCAGTCTTTTTAAATTAATACGTGTACTTCCTCTTTCAACTCTGCTTAAATATACAACACTTACATCTATCATTTCTGCTAATTCAACTTGTGTTATTTTTTTCTTTAGTCTCTCTGTTTTTATTCTTTCTCCAATTATTTCATAATCTATCTCCATACTATCGCCTTCCTTTCATGGTAAATATAACATTATAAGTTTCAGTTGTCAATACATTTTTTCAATTTATATGTAAATTTTTCCTTTTATGTACTATTTAGTTTAATATTAACTAAAATGATTACTGTATAATGTATTTGTACGAGTTCAGTGGTCTATGATAAATATGATTTCTTGAATTGGATTCGAATGTGCCGTGGAATAGGTGTATAAATTCTTAGCTTAAAATAACTGAGGAAGCGTGATTAACAAGAGGCTCGGTTATTTTAAGCTTAGAATTTATAACCTATGGAACAAGCCGAGAAGACAATGAAAGAAATCATATTTATCATAGACCACTGAACTCGTGTTCAAACTATATATAATTTAAAAAATTATTTTATTGACTCTTCTGCATATTTATTATTAATAATTTCACTATATGGTGCTTTTTCATTTAATTCTCCAGCCATATTCATTACTTCTTGTAACTTATTAAAGCTCTCTTCTTTTAAAATAGGATTTTCATTCCAAGCATCTATATCTTTGTAGCTTTGTATAGCTGTTGCTAGTTGCTCTATATCTGTATCTGGGAAAAATGATTGTATACTTTCTGCCACTTCTTTTGCTGAATGTTCTTTTACCCATTGCTGACCTTTATATATCGCATCTGTAAAGCCTTGTATTATATCTTCATTATTTTGTATATAACTCTTTTTTGCGAAATATGCCGTATATGGTATTTCTCCTGACTCTTCTCCAACAGATGCTACAATATATCCTTTTCCTTCTGCTTCTGTTAAAGATGCTGTTGGCTCAAACAAAGTTACATAGTCTGCATTTCCTGCTGCAAAAGCTCCTGCCATTAAGTCAAATTTTATACTATCATCTAATGTCATGTCTGTTTGTGGATTTAGTCCATTTTTCTTTATTACATATTCTAATGTCATATATGGCACTCCACCTTTTCTTCCTGGTATAATTGTTTTTCCTTTTAAGTCTTGCCAACTAAAATTGTCTGTAGGTGTTCTAGAAACTAAAAATGACCCATCTCTTTTCGTCATTTGTGCAAATACTTGTGTATGGTCCTCTTTTCCTTCATTATACACATATATAGATGCTTCTGGACCTGCAAATCCTATGTCACATTGGTTTGACAATACTGCTGTCATAACAGCATCTGCCCCTTGCCCTGTTGATAGTTCTATTTCCATTCCTTTTTCTCTAAAATATCCATTATTTATTGCAGCATATTGTGGTGCATAAAATACAGAACGCGTTACTTCATTTACTTTTATGGTTTTAAGTTGTTCTGTATTATTTTCTAATTGTTTTCTTACAATGAATATACTAACTGCTATTACTAGAATTACTAGTATTACAGCGATGTACGCAATTATTCTTTTACTCATATCACACCTCCTTTTTCTTTTTGTATATTTTATGTTCATAATTCGATTGTGTGAAAAAGAAAAAAGACATAATCATTATTCTTAAACAAATTATGCCTTTTTTGTTCATATTATCTAAATTTTTTAGTTTTCAATATAATTTTCTCTAATAAAAGAACTGCACCATACATTATTCCTGCAACAACTCCTAATATCAAAACACTTGTCATAACAAGGTCTAATTTGAAAACCTGCCCTCCATAAACAATCAAATATCCAAGTCCTGCTTTCGATACAAGGAACTCACCTGAAATGACTCCTACAAGTGAAAGTCCAATATTTACTTTTAAAGAATTAATAAATGTAGATAAATTTGCTGGTATAATTATTTTTGTTAAAATTTGAAATTTGCTTGCATGAAAAGTTTTAGCCATTTTTATAATTTCTTTATCAGTCTTTATAAATCCATTTAAGTTTTCTAATATTGTTACTACTAATGAAATTGCTACTGCCATTGTAATAATTGCTCCGGGGTCCTGCTCCTACCCATATAATGATTACTGGTCCGTAGTGCTACTTTAGGTAAACTATTTAATACTACTAAATATGGTTCTAGAACTTTTGAAAGAAATTCTGACCACCATAATATGATTGCTATAATAATTCCTAAAAATGTTCCTAATAAAAATCCTACTATTGTTTCATATGTTGTTACCCATATATGTTTTAATAAATCATTTGAGGTTAAATTCAATAATGTATTCCATATTCTTGATGGTTGACTTGTTATAAAACTATCTATTATCTCTGCTCTAGCTAGCAATTCCCATACTGCCAGAAATATAACTAATACCAATATTTGCGTAAATAATACTAGATATTTTTGTTTCTTAATTTTCTTTAGATACTGCGTTCTTTCTTGTGATTGTATTTGTATTTTACTCTTCATCTGCTCTCAGCTCCTTCCATAAAGTATTGAAATATTTGCTGAACTTTGGGCTTTCTCTACAATTAATTGGGTCTCTATTTTCTATTTCAAAATCTATTTCATGAACATCTTTTATAGTGCCTGGTCTTTTACTTAGAACAAATACCCTATCTGACATACTTATTGCTTCTGAAATATCATGTGTTACTATTATGGCTGTAATATTTTCTTTTCTTAAAATTTCATAGATATCTTTTGTTACCATTATTCTTGTTTGATAATCTAAGGCCGAAAATGCTTCGTCTAATAAAAGTATCTTTGGCTTAACTGCTAAAGTTCTAATTAATGCTACTCTTTGTCTCATCCCTCCTGAAAGCTCAGATGGATATTTATCTTTGAACTCATATAAATTATATTTCTTTAGTAAATCTTCTACATATTCTTTGCTTTCTTTGTTGATTTTTCCTTTTATTTCTAGTCCAAACATAGTATTTGATAGTATACTTCTCCATTCTAATAAGCAGTCTCTTTGTAGCATGTATCCTACTTTTTGAGAAATTCCTTCAATTTTTTCGTCTTCTATGTAAATTTCTCCTGTAGTTTTTTCTTCTAGTCCTGCTATTATAGATAAAAGTGTAGATTTTCCGCATCCACTTGGACCAATTATGGATACAAATTCTCCTTTTTTTATCCCGAAATTTATATTTTCTAAAGCAAGTATTTCTTCTTTTTTACTTTGATATTTTTTGCTTACATTTTTTACTTCTAATATCTTTTCCATAATTTCCTCCTTTTGCTATATTTTATGTCAAACGCAAAAAAAGAGTTCTTTTCTTTTAAAATTGAACTCTTTTTTGTAAAGCTATTTTAATATGTGACAAAGTCACTTTTCTAATTTGCTAACAAAGATTATTTTTGTATTTTTTCAAATGTTATTTCTAATCTATTTTTTCATTTTTTGTATTTTTAGTTTCTTTATTAGTAAAGCTTTTGATAACATAGTATCTTTTAGTATTAATTCTTTATTGGTTATTTTATTAATATCTATTAAATTATATCCTAAATTGAGTCTATTCTCTCCATATGTTGTTTTTTCCAATTGTTGAGATTTTATTTTCTTAGGTAATTTCCACTTTTCTTTTCCAATATAAATTACTATTGGTATTATTTGTGGATATTTAGTTACTTCTTTTGATTTTACATTTCTTGACCACTCTTGTATGATATCAATACATAAATTTAATAATCTATATGGAAAATTTATATCATTATCAGTTTCATAATATATTAAAAAAAATGTTTCTTGTTTTTTTAGTTTGTATAAAATTTCAGTGTCTTTTAATTTAACTCTTCTTCCTTGATATAATATTAAGTCCTTATAGTTTAACTTCTTCTTTAATTCCATAAATGCATTTAAGAATGCAGTCATTTCTTTTGAATTATTTAGTATTTCTTTTATTGTTTCATCTTTTGTTGGCTTTGTTTGTATTAAATATTCTTCTTCACTACATTCTGCTAATTTCATTACTGCATTGAGTCTAAATGTATGTATAGCTTTAATATAGTCTTCATAGTTAAAGACTTCCAAATACACACTCCTCCTTATTCTTTTTTGGTTCTTGGATTTTTAATGATTTTAAATTTAGATAAAAATTTTTTAAGATTTTTTATAAAAATTTTAAAGATTTTGAAAACTTATATATATTTATTATTACATAAATTGGAAATTTTTTCAAGTGTTTTTTATAATTTTTTTAATTTTGGTGTAACTAACTTAATTTCAGTATATTTAATAAAAGTTTGAATATGATGTATTGGTGATAATTTGAGAAGAGCAAAAATTTTATTAATAAACGGAATTATTCTCACAGTTTCTACACTTTTTATGAGATTTGTTTCTTTGGGATTTAATGTATATCTCTCTAACAAATTAGGAGCTGAATCAATCGGTGTTTTCACTTTAATTATGTCTGTATACTTATTTTTTGTAACTATAGCTACATCTGGTTTAAGTATGGTAATTACCTGTATTGTTTCTGAAAATCTAGAAAAAAATGATAAAAAATTAGCTTATCAAAATGTAAAAACGTCAATCGGATTAAGTTTAGCTTTGGGAATATCGTCAGGTATTCTTATTATTGTTTTTTCAGATTTTATAACAACAATCTGTCTGCATAATTTAGTAAGCAAAAAAATCTTGTTTTTTATAGCTATTGGATTACCTTTTATTGCGATGTCTTCGTGTATTAATGGGTATTTTAGTGCTGTTAGAAAATCTTATAAAACTGCATTTGTTCAATGTTTTGAACTTATATTCAAAATAGTTATTACAGTGTTATTATTACCAAATTCTATTTTCAAAGGTATTGAGAGTATATGTATTACATTAATTTTATCAGATGTAATAGCAGAAATAGTATCTTTTTCGTTAATCTATATTTGCTACATCTATGAAAAGAAAAGAAATTTTCCTTTTTCTTGTAGATGTGGAAATTTAAAAGAAATCATTTCTCAATCTTTTCCTGTTGCTTTAACAGCCTATATTCGTTCTGGTTTATCTACTTTAAAACAAATATTAATACCTAATAGATTAGAAAAATCCGGTTTATCACATTCTATTTCATTTGCTAGTTATGGTGTGATTCAAGGTATGGTCATGCCTATATTAATGTTTCCTAATATTATACTAACCTCTTTTGGGAATCTATTAATTCCGGAGTTTTCTAGACTTTCATCAAATATGTCTCAAAACGTTGTAAAGAATATTTGCCATAGAATATTTCAAATGACTTCAGCTTTTTCTATTTGTATATTTTCAATTTTTTTTATTTTTGCTAATGACATTAGTCTTGCTATTTATCAAAATCTTGAAAGTGCTATCTGGATTAAATATTTATCCCCTTTGATCTTCTTTATGTATATGGATACTGTTATTGATGGAATTTTAAAGGGATTGCAGAAGCAATTTTTTGTCATGATTATAAATATTATTGATTTAGTTATGACAATTTTAATATTATATTTTTTATTACCTGTAATTGGTGTTTTTGGATTTGTTATTTCAATTGTAATCAGTGAAATTTTCAATTTTACTCTTAGCTTTTTTCAATTATGGAAAGTTACAAAGTTTAAAATAGACCTTAAAAATTATATTTTAAAGCCTATTTTATCTAGTTTTTTCAGCTATTGTATTTTACATGCTTTCGCTTTAATAAATACCTCTTCTATCTTTAATTTAATTTTAAGTATTTTTATGTTTTCTTGCATATACTTTTTGATGTATGTTTTATTAAAGCTAAATTTAAAAAGAATTATTCGATAGCATAATTATTTTATGTTATTTATCAAAATATGTACTTGTCTCTTGTAAATCTTCGAAGTTATGTTGCCTTAATATTTCATAGGTAATTATTGCCACTGAATTTGATAAATTTAACGACCTTAATGTTGGTAACATTGGTATTCTAATAGTTCTAGTATTTAAATACTTTTCTAGAAGCCATTCTGGCAATCCTTTTGTTTCCTTACCATATAATACAAAAACTTCATCCATTTTACTATAATCAACGTCTGTATATTTAGTTTTCCCTTTTGTTGTCGCAAAAAACATATTATTATCTTCAGGTTTATATTTTTCTAAAAACTTCTCTAAAGAACTATGTTCTTCAATTTCTAGCTTGTCCCAATAATCTAATCCAGCTCTTTTTATTGATTTATCATTAATTTTAAAACCTAGTGGATGTACTAGGTGGAGTTTTGCTCCAGTTATTGCACAAGTTCTCGCTATATTTCCAGTATTCTGTGGTATTTCTGGTTCAACCATTACTATATTTAGTTTCATTTTTTCCACCCCTTTTGTCTCACATACTCATATAATATAATTCCTGTTGCAACAGAAGCATTTAAGCTTTCTGTTTTTCCCAGCATTGGAATTTTCACTTTTTCATCAGCAATCTCCTGAATCTTATTCTCCACTCCATTTGCCTCATTTCCTATTACGATAACTTTTTTATGATAGTTCACATCATATATGCTATTTTCAGTTTGTAATGAAGAAACCATGATTTTATATTTGTGCTTTTTGATTTCTTTTAATGTTTTTTCTAAATCTTCACATTCTATAATTTCAACTCTGAAAATTGCTCCCATTGTCGAACGTACTACTTTTGGATTATATGCGTCTGCTGTCCCTTTTGAAACAAGAATTTGTTTTAGTCCTACACTATCAACTGTTCTTAATATTGTTCCTAAATTTCCTGGGTCTTGTATATCATCAAGTGCTACTATTACATCTTGGCTATAATCTATTATTTCACTAGGTCTTTTTCCTTCCATATTTTTCTTTTCTATTACAGCTAATATTCCTTGTGGATTTGTAACTCCTGTTATGTTTTCAAATACCTTGTTTGTTACATAAATACATTCTCTTTTTGCAATTTCATACATTAATTCCTTTGGTATACTTTCTGTTTTTTCACAATCTTCACAAATTATTATTTGCTTTATTTTTGCGTTTTCTTTAATCGCTTCTTCTATTAATTTTATACCTTCTATTAAATATTCTTTGCTTAAGTCTCTTTGCTTTTTATCTTTTAATTTTTTTATGTGTTTTATGAATTCATTATCTTTACTTGAAATTTTTTGCATAATTATATTTCTACCTTTCCTTATTTTGATTAAATTTCAAAAATTCTGTAACATCATTTAATATTTGTCTTTCGTTGTCAGAACCTATTTCTAAAGTAATTATTGGTTTAACACCTGGTGATACCTTAATTCTAGTTCCATATTTTTTTATCAATTCTGTAATATCTAAATTAAATTTACTTTGTTCAAAAGTAAATACTACCGCTTCTTTTTTATTTAATGTTTTTTTGCTTGCTATTTTTATTATACCTATATCTTTTGCCAAATATTTTATTCTTGCTATATCTATCAAATTCTCTAGTTCTGGTGGCATATTTCCAAATCTATCTATTATCTCATCTATAACATTTTGTATATCCTCTTCATTTTTACATAAAGCAATGTTTTGATATATTTCTATTTTTTGGTTTGAGTCTTGAATATATTCATCAGGTATATAGCTTGTTACATTTAAATCTATTTGAATATCTATTTCTGGTTGTACTTCTATTCCTTTCATTTCTTTTACTACTTCATCTAATAAATTGCAATATGTATCATATCCAACTTGTTCCAAGTGTCCTGATTGAATCTCTCCGTAGTAAACTTCCTGCCCCTCTTATTTCTAAATCTCTCATTGCAATTTTAAATCCTGAACCAAATTCAGTAAATTCTTTTATTGCTTTTAGTCTTTTGTCTGCAACTTCTGATAGTAGTTTGTCTCTTTTATATGTAATATATGCATATGCTTGTTTATCTGACCTTCCTACTCTTCCTCTTATTTGATAAAGTTGGGCTAATCCCATTCTATCTGCGTTTTCTACAATAATGGTATTAGCATTTGGTATATCAATTCCTGATTCTAAAATAGTTGTACAGACTAATACATTTGTCTCACCCTTTATAAACTCTTCCATAATCTCTTCAATTTTTGTTCCTGTCATTTGTCCGTGTGCATAATTTACATTTGCTTCTGGTACTAAATTTGAAATATCTGATGCCTTTTTCTCTATTCCTTGCACATTATTATATAAATAAAAAACTTGACCTCCTCTTTCCAATTCTTTTGTAATTGCTTCTTTTATTACTTCTGTGTCATATTCTAATACATAAGTCTGTACAGGCCTTCTATTATGAGGTGGTTCATATATAACAGACATATCTCTTACTCCAACAATTGACATATGCATTGTTCTTGGAATTGGTGTTGCTGTCATAGTTAATACATCTACATTTGTTTTATACTGTTTTATTTTTTCTTTGTCTTTTACTCCAAATCTATGCTCCTCATCTATTATTAACAATCCCAAATCTTTGAATTCAACATCTTTACTTAAAATTCTATGTGTCCCAATAACAATATCTACTTCTCCTAATTTTAGCTTTTTAATAACTTCTTCCTGATATTTTTTGCTTTTAAATCTATTAAGTATTTCAACAGTTATTGGAAAATCTTTCATTCTTTCTTTGAACTCTTGATATTGTTGTTCTGCAAGTATTGTTGTTGGAGCTAGATATGCAACTTGTTTTTGGTCCATAACAGCTTTAAAAGCCGCCCTTAATGCTACTTCTGTCTTTCCATATCCTACATCTCCACATAAAAGTCTGTCCATTGGTTTAGGAGATTCCATATCTTTTTTTACTTCTTCTATACATCTTAATTGATCTTCTGTTTCTTGATATGGGAATTTTGCCTCAAATTCTTGTTGCCATGGTGTGTCTGGGCTAAATCTAAATCCTTGCGATTTTTCCCTTTTTGCATATAGTTCTATTAATTCTGTTGCTACTTCTCTTAGATTTTTCTTTACTCTAGCTTTTGTGTTTTCCCATTCTTTGCTTCCTAATCTATTAATTTTTGGAGCAATTCCATCTCCTCCAACATATTTTCTTATTGAGTCCATTTGATTTGTTGGTACATACAGTACATCATCATTTTTATATTTTATTTTAATATAATCTTTAATAGTATTATCTGCTTTTATTGTATTTACACCAATATATATTCCAATCCCATAAGTTCTATGTACAACATAGTCTCCTATTTTCAAGTCTGCAAATACAACTTTTTCGCCTTCTTTAAAATCTGTTCTTACTTGCTTTCTCTTTTTACCTTCTCCTTCAATTAAATTGTCTGCCGAAAATACTATTTGATTTAAATCAAATAACTCAAATCCTGACGAGATTTTTCCTATCGTTATCGTTACTATTTTTTCACTACTTTTAGCTATTATTGTTTTATCTAATTTTTCTTCTAACTTACAAAGAATCTCTTCTTGTTCTAATAACTTTTGTAACTTTTTTGCTTTTTCTTTTGTTGATACTAAAATAGTTATATTTTTACTCTCTGATATCCATTTTTTTAAATCTTTAATACATTCTTCAATTTCGCTTTTATAATAGTTTATCTCTCTATAGTTAAACTTATAACTTTCGACTCCACTTCTTTCTTGTTTATCTTGTTTCTCTATGTAAATACATTGCCTGTCCTTAATTCTTTCTTCTATTTCTTCATAATTATCTAAATCTTCTATAGCTTGTGGAACTATTTTTTCTTTTTCAACTAATGTTTTAATTAAATTTTGATTATCTATATCAATATTTTTTGCTCTTTGAATAATTTTACTTTGCTCATCTAATATTATTGCATAATTTTTATTTAAATAATCTATTAACGTTGCTGTTTCTTCATAAAAGCAGTTAAAATATTTATCTATTTTACTAATATAATTTCCTGCCCTTATTTGTTCAATATCTTCTTGAATTATTTCTTCCTGTTTTTTATTTGTGTCAATTTCTATATTCTGTATATTTTTACATATATTCTCTATTGAACCTTCCAATATATATTCATGAGCTGGAAATATAGTTGCTTTTTCTAAGTTATTAATTGACCTTTGGCTAACTATACTAAAACTTCTGATTGAATCAATTTCATCTCCCCAAAACTCTATTCTAATTCCAGTTGCTTCTGTTATAGAAATATCTACAATTCCACCTCTAATACTAAACTGTCCTTTTCCCTCTATTAAATCATATCTTGTATATCCTAGTTTCACTAATTTTTGTTTTATTTCTTCTAAGTTATATGTATCTCCTATTTTGAAATCTAGCTTATTTTTATATAAGGTTTCTTTCAATGGTAATTTTTGCATCACTGCTTCTATTGTTGTTATAACTATCAAATTTTTCTTAGATACAATTTTATTCAATGCATCAATTCTTTCATAAGGTATATCTTTGCTTTCAGCTATATAATCATAAGTTACTATTTCTTTTTTTGGAAAAAGTACTACTTTATCTGTAAAATATTTTAAATTTTCTTCTATTTTTTTTGCTTGAATCTCATTATATGTTACTATACATATTGGTTTCTTAGCAAATTCGTTTATGCTACTTATTATTTGTTCCATCCCAACGTCAACTAAGCCCAATATTTCTATTGGACTTGTTTGTTTTTCTATTTGTTTCACTAGGTCAACAAATTTTGCTGATTTTCCTAGTTCTCCTAGTATTGTGTTCATTTATTTTCCTCCAGTTTTGCCAAATGGGACGGGTTCGTTTGGCAATTTTTTGCCAAAAGGGACAGGTTCGGCAATTTTGTTTTGGATTTGTAGTTATTCAACTTTTTAAACTTTCATTAATCTTGTTTTTTATATTATTCAAGTCTTCGTATCTAATGACGTTATTATACTATATTTTGTCTGTTTTTTCAATTGGTATTTTTATATTTTGATAGCATAATGTAAGAATTCGTTACTATTCACAGCCTCTATAATAAGCTAAAAAATGTTGATATATTAATATTGAATAAATTTTGAATGTGATTGGAAATATTTTAGAATTTGTTATATGATTTATTGAGGGATGTTCACGGTACTCGAGGTACGAGAGGGGCTGAAAAATTTATGAAATATTAATATATCAACATTTTAAGTACTAATTTTAAGCTGTGAATAGTAACAAGAATTCAGAGGTCAATGAGGCAAAAGTGCTTTCTTTCGTAATCTTCTCGGCTTGGTCAGTTATAGATTTTTAACTAATTTTATGATATAAAAGGTTATATTTAAAAACATAGTCATTTTTTTATTAAATTATTACCTTATGGAAGGAATGTTAATAGTAATGGAAAGGTATAAACATTTAAATAAATATTTAAAAGAAAAATTTGGAGAAAGAACTTTAAAACTATGTATCGACGGTGGATTTACTTGTCCTAATAGAGATGGCTCAGTTGGAACAGGTGGCTGTATTTTTTGTAGTGAAAAAGGCTCTGGTGAACATTTAAATTCTATCCTTAGTATTAGCAATCAAGTTAAAAACTTTTTATCTAGCTATAGAGGTAAAAGAGCCAACAAGTTTATGGCATATTTTCAAAATTTTACTAATACTTATGACTCTTTAGATAATTTAAAAGCTAAATATGATGCTGCTCTTGTCGATAATAGAATTATTGGTTTAGCAATTGCTACTAGGCCAGATTGTATTAATGAAGATATTGTAAAACTTTTAAGTTTATATTCAAAGAAATACTATGTATGTGTAGAATTGGGATTACAGACTTCAGATGATATTACTGGTAAGTTTATTAATCGTGGCTATACAAGTTCACAATTTACGCAAGCTGTTCTTTTATTGAATAAATATAATATTGATGTTGTTGCTCATATTATGGTTGGATTACCTAATGAGGATTTTGAGAACTTGAAACATACTGTGAATTTTATTAATCAGCATAATTTACAAGGAATAAAAATTCATTCTACTTATGTTGTAAAAAACTCACCTTTATACGATTTGTATTTGCAAGGAGATTATACTCCTATTTCTTTAGAATATTATTTGAATTGTTTGGTATATATATTGACTCATATTTCTCCTGATATTGTTATCCATAGAATTTCTGGAGATGCTCCTAAAGATTTGCTTGTAGCTCCCTCTTGGAATTCCCATAAGAAATGGGTCTTAAATGGTTTAGACAAGTTGCTTAATGAACAGGATTTATATCAGGGTATATATTATAAGTAATAATTCAGTGTTCTAAGTAACTACAAGTTTTTTTAATAACCTCTAAATTTGATTTTTTTATGTAAATATGGTAAAATTTAATTATAAACTAGTAACTTTCCTCGCTTTTACAGGAGGGAATTTTAACAATATTTTAAATAATTTTAGGAGGAATTATTATGGCAACAGCAAACACTTTTTTAAAAAATCCAAACGGTTCAAATCAAAAGAAGGTCCATTTGGCTTATGGTTACGATGTTCCTGCAGTAGGAAATCGGTATGTATGTACTAGAATGGACATAAAAGGAAAAGAACTTATTCCACATCTTACCAATCTGTCTACTGTAAGAGAAGTTAGCCAGCTTGGTGAAAACATCTTTTTAGCAACTACCGAGAATTCTGACAATATTGTTATTACCAATCCTCGGAATACCTTTTTCGCTTTGATAGACCACACTCCGCAGGTTTTAGAAAAGCTAAAGTGTAAGCGGCTCATTTACAGTAATAGCCAAAATGTTGCTATTCAGCCATGCACAACGTCAACAGTATTGGAAGTAAGCTATATTGACGGTCTGTTCCGAGTGAGAACATCCTCAAGCAGTACTTATTTCTGCATTAAATAGCTGTTGCGAAACTCCCTCTTTCTTAAGGAGGGAGTTTATTATTTTTACATTTATCTGAAATCTTAAGTATATTCTATTTTGATACATAGAGAAAAATTCTTGTGATAAGTGCTTTGTAATTGGATTTATTTTTCTGTTATAATACCATACATTCCATTAGTCGGATCTTTGAATAAATTTACCATTGGTGGAATATATGTGCAAATAATAAAGCTTAAAAGTAAAATTGCAATAATAACTATTGATAAAACTTTTGTTATTACTGTTGATTCATCATCTCTAATCATTAGTTTATATGATACCCATTCTCCTAATAAAATGCTAATCACAAATGTTAGTATATCAATCAAAAAGAAATTTGTTCCTAATATTCCTGTATATGTAAAGAAAAAAACTACTATAAATGCAATAGATGTAAATATTCCAATTGTTTTCGCTTCTAAATAGTTATTAGTTATTTCTTTTACAAAGAAATATTCTATGATACCTGCTACTAGCATTGGGAAAAATACTAATTTTAGATGTTCCCATACACTTTCATTTATTGCACTAAAACTTGCAATAAAACCATTTTCTCCCGTCCATTGGTATAGAAAATGCAGTATTGTTCCTACTATTAAACTAAATATTACTGCTATAATTTGTGCCTTTTCTAACTTTCCAATCTTCTTATCTTCTTTTGCATTTTGATTGATTTCCTCAATTGGTTCTACTTTTTCCATAAAAATATCTTTCCTTTCTTTTTTCATTCGAAGTCACATATTAGTCATGAATATTAAATTCTTTCAAAATACTAACTCCTTTTTAACTTGTATTTATTAAAAATTATGAATGGTGTTTGTACTTTATTCATATTTTGTTCTTTAAATATATTTTGTGAATAGGCTTTTTTTCTTTAAAAAACGTTATTTCTTTGGAAGAACAGACCAAATATAATTCATTTTGTCATAATCTTTTTTGTTTTATCATATACTATATAAATATTTTTATAGGGAGAGATGTATATATGTTTAATAATTATCCTTCTATACCTTACATCGGATTTAAAGATGAAAATGTAAAAACACCTTTGACTTTTCCAAAACAACATCAAGATATTCAGCCAGGTATGGAATATCAGATGTCACCATTACCAATTTTTGAAAATCCTAATTATATTCCTAGCGGAAAATTACAAGACAAAGTTGTTATTATTTCTGGTGGAGATAGTGGAATTGGCAGAGCTGTTTCTGTTTTATTTGCAAAAGAGGGAGCTAATATTGTTATTAATTATTTAAATGAGCATGAAGATGCTAATTATACTAAACAAATTGTTGAAAGCTATGGCAGAAGATGTTTACTAATACCTGGCGATTTGAGAGATGAAGGACTTTCTTCTTATATTGCTAAAACTACATTAGAAGTGTTTGGAAAAATAGATGTTCTTATTAATAATTGCGGTGTTCAATTTCCTCAAAATAGTATTTTAGATATATCTAGCAAACAGTTAAAAGATACTTTTGAAACTAATATTTTTTCATTTTTTTATTTGACTAAAGCTGTTTTACCATATTTAGATGCTAATTCTAGTATTATAAATACTACTTCTGTTACAGCTTTTGAAGGCAAAAAGAATCTGATTGATTATTCTAGTACTAAAGGTGCTATTACTGTTTTTACAAAGTCTTTAGCTTTATCTCTTGCAGATCAAAAAATACGTGTAAATGCTGTTGCTCCTGGCCCTATTTGGACTCCTCTTATTCCTTCGTCTTTTTCTGAGAATGAAGTGGAAATTTTTGGTACAGATGTGCCTTTAAAAAGAGCTGGTCAGCCTTTTGAACTTGCTCCAGCTTATTTATATTTAGCTTCTGATGATTCTAGATATGTTACTGGTCAAATAATTCACGTAAATGGTGGTAGTATGGTATAATTTTTTGACTTTTTATGTTAAATGGAGTATAATATAAGTGTAACTGAAAATTCAGCATTAAAAGTCCTCCTTTTGAGGTAGGAGGCAAGGAAGGTTTATTATGAATTTGACGAGTATTTCTAACTATTGTTACAAATGCAACGGTGATTGTTGGGATCCTAGCAGTCAGAAGGCAACACAGGAAAATGCACAGAAAAAATTTGGGATTACTCCCAATCACTGTGTAAACAGTTCAAACAATGTGATCAAGTGCCCAGCCGCACTCGGATTACTCAAATAGCCTTTCAGGAAGGGAGATTTTATCTCTCTTCTTTTTTCTTGAATAGGAAAATCGATTTTTTCCTATTCAAGAATATCTCTTCGCTCTAATATTTCAGTTTCGGTATTTTTATTGACATTTTTTGTAAAAGATTGTATAATTATTATGTAACTTAAGTGTATTTTTTCTAATTGGAGGTATACCATGAAGAAGATTACAAAACAGCGGGCTATTGAACTGATAGATCTTGGAATCTATCCTTTATGTGAGGTTTCACGGGATGTAAAACGTTCTGTGACTTCCTTAACAGAACTTCAGAATTTAGAAAATCTCTCTGGAGTTCAAGGCTTTATTTTATGGGGCTATGAAGACTCGGAAATAGAGTCTTTCAAGGTTCCGGATAATGCCTTGCCTGTCTCACTTGATGAGGCTGCAAATATACTCAATGAGGATATTTCCTCAGATTATATTTGCTTAAAGGTTATAGGTAAAGAAGAAATTATGCTCCACGGAGCAAATCAATTAAGAGAACTTTTTAACTTGTATAAAAAGTATAAGTTTTTAAAAGTACCTTTTCTTCTTTATTACACCATTGGATAGCTCTTAAAAAGCACATAAGCTCTATATTAAATCTGCTTATGTGCTTTTTTACTTTTTTAATAATAATTACATTTTTATTACTAATCTATCAAATTTAGAATGAATATACTTATCCAATTTCACCATAAATTCATCTGGTTTTATCTCTTTTTTTGCAACCATATCTAATCCTTTTTCCCAACTAGCAGTAAGTTTTGGATTCAACATATCTGGCATTGACATATTTACAATATCATAAATGTTTTCTCCTTTTTTTGTAGGTGTAATAATTTGAGTTTTTGAATTAATGTCAATATACTTTATTTTTTCTAGCTTTTTAATAATTTCAGCCCTTGTTGCACTTGTTCCAATCCCTGCTCCTTTTATTTGTTCCCTTAATTCTTCTTCCTCGATTAGTTTTCCTGCATTTTCCATAGCAAGAATAATAGAACCTGAGTTATATCTTGTAGGCGGAGAAGTTTCAGCATCTTTAATTTCATAATTTTTTACATCTATTTCTTGTCCTTTTTTTAATTTTTTTAATATTTCTATATTATTTTCTTCTTTGCTTTCTTGTATATCTTCTTTTTCTGATAAACTTTGATTATTATTATCCACTTTTTTTGCATCATTTGTGGACTTTTTCTCTGAATTTTTTTCTAAAGGCTTTAATATTTCTAAATATCCCTTATCAATGCAAATCTTTTGACTTGTTAAAAAAGTTTCTACTTTGTTACTTTTCTCATCCATTTGAACTTCGATTGTAACTTGTATTTTATTATATTGTGCTGGTGGATAGAAAATTGCTAAAAATCTTTTTACAATAACTTTATACACTTGTTTTTGTAGTTCTGGTAGTCCATTATAATTTTCATACCCTTGCCCTGTCGGAATTATTGCATAGTGGTCTGTAATTTTACTGTCATTAACATATTTAGTTTTTAGTAAGTTAGTTGAATACTTTTCATTAATCATCTTGTTTATATATCCTTGCACTTCATCATCTTTATATCCTCTTGCTATTCCATTTAAATTCTTTGATATTTCTTTAGCAACCGCTGTTGATAATACCCTTGCATCTGTTCTTGGATATGTAACTAATTTTTTTTCATATAAATTTTGAATTATTTCTAATGTTTCATCTGGTTTTATTTTAAATCTTCTTGTACATTCATTTTGTATTTCAGCCAAATTAAAAAGTAAAGGTGCATTTTCTTTCTGTTTTGATTTTTTTAATTCTGTAATAATCGCTTTTTTGTTAGCCATACTTGCAATAAATTCTTTTGCATCATTCTCTTTTTTAAAACCTGTTTCGTTATATAGTTTTTGTGAGTCATATACACTAGACTTTTCATTGACTTTCCATTCTGCATTAAAAGATGAATTTTCATCACCAAATTCTCCAATAATTTTAAAAAATTTAGTTTTAACAAAATTTCTAATTTCTCTTTCTCTTGCTACAACCATTCCCAAAACACATGTCATAACTCTTCCAACTGAAATTGATGCTTTGTCTTCATTTATACTTTGTGCTAATCTTCTTCCATAAATAATAGACAATAGCCTAGAAAAATTAATTCCTATCAAATAATCTTCTTTTGCTCTTAAATACGCACTATCTGATAAGCTGTCATATTCTGATAAATCTTTAGCTTCTTTAATTCCTCTTAAAATTTCTTCCTCTGTTTGGGAATCTATCCATACTCTTTTCATTTTTGCTTTTGGATTTGGTTTTGACATCATAAATACTAGTCTTTGTATATATTCTCCTTCTCTTCCTGAGTCCCCTGCATTATATATTTCTTCTACATCTTCTCTTTGTAGCAATTCTTTTACTATGTTAAATTGATTAGCTACTTGTGGTATAATTTCATATTTCCAATCTGTTGGTATAAAAGGCAATGTATCTAGCCTCCAATATTTTAGTTTTTCGTCATATTTTTCTGGGTAACTCATTGTTACTAAATGACCTACGCACCATGTTATTATCCAATCATCTGATTCTAGGTAACCATTTTTTCTTTTAGTTGTTATTTTCAATGCTTTTGCGAATTCCATTGCTACTGATGGTTTCTCTGTTATCAATAATTTTTTGCCCAACTTTATTTCTCGTTCCTCTTTTTATTATTTAGGTTTTTATTTGGTTTTACCTATAAACCTTATCATTTTAGTAGTTTATTGCAATTATTTTCATCTATTCATTATGTATTTTTTCCTCTATATAATCACTTGTTAGTTTCTTTAATTCTTTTACTTTTTCTTTTGTTTCGTCAAATTTAAAATCAAATTGATTAAAAATTTTATTAATGTAATCTTCTTTTTTTAGGATTTTAAAACTTTCTTTATAATTCAAATCGAAAACAAATGCTATTGTTGATAACACATTATCTATGCCGTCTATTCTTTTTCCTTTTTCTCTTTTAATTATTTTTTTCTCCTTAAAATCTTTTTCTATATATTTAGAAATTTTGCTATTTTCTATTTTATATTTTTGATCTTTATAAAATAGCGTGCATGCTTCGTAGAATATATCTAACTTATCTGCATCTCTTATTAATTTTGAATATGCCAATTCTTCTTCAGTTAAACCTTTCTCAATTTGAAATTTATTATGATTTTCTATGGCTTTTAGGATAATATTGTCATATTTATCTGTTTTTATAAATTTTCTAATGTAATTATCTTTTTTTAATATTTCTACTCCATAATCTCCGTGGTCAAAGCTTTCTAAGTCGTTGAACGTTTTGTATTTTGTATATTGTTCAAACCTAGCTATGTCATGTAGTAATCCTATTAATGATGCTAATTCTATTTGTTTTTCGTCTTTAAAAATTGTTTTTGCTATTTGATTGCTTATATTCATAACCCTAATTGAATGCTGTTTTTTTAAATTTATTTTTGATTCTGTTTCATCAAAGTTTTTTACATATTTTAAAAATTCTTTTTCTGCTTTTTTTATATCTAATATCATTTTTCTTCCTCTTTTTTCATGATTTATAATAATTTGATTATATATTTTTATAAAAATCATGTCAAGATTATAATTTTCAATTTATAGTAAGAACGTTGTCAATGAAAGAAGATTGCGAAAGAAGTCATCCTTTTCTCATTTTGACTGTTGGTAACTTTTCAGAGGTCAAAGGGGTTATAACTTTTTTCATTATCTCCTCGGCTTGATCAGTTATAGAAAATAAAAATTTTCTATAACTAAACATTATTGCACACAATTTTACTAAAGTAAAATTGGCGCACAAACAATGTCGTGGACTTTAAAATGTTATAAATATATAAAATGTTAAAAACGTCCACTATTGTTCTATAGACTATAAATTCTAAGTTTAAAATAACCGAGCCTCTCGTTAATCACGCTTCCTCAGTTATTTTAAACTAAGAATTTATACATCTATTCCACGGCACATTCGGAGCTACCTCAAAAAGTTATAACCCCTTTGACCTCTGAAAAGTTACGACCGCTGAAATGTTAAATCAATATAACTATTGACTTTTAGCTATTTTCTGGATATAATTTGAGTATTAATAATAATAATGGAAGGAAGTTCAAAATGAGTTACAATTTTAACGAAATAGAAAAAAAATGGCAAGAATATTGGGACAAAAACAAAACATTTTATACAGATGTATGGGATTTTTCAAAACCTAAATTTTACGCATTAGACATGTTTCCATATCCGTCTGGTCAAGGACTTCATGTAGGTCACCCAGAAGGTTACACTGCAACTGATATTATATCAAGAATGAAAAGAATGCAAGGATATAATGTTTTACATCCTATGGGTTGGGATGCATTTGGTTTGCCAGCAGAGCAATATGCTATAAAAACAGGAAATCATCCTGCCAAATTTACAGAAAAAAATATAGAAACATTTAAAAAACAATTAAAAATGTTAGGTCTTTCTTTCGATTGGGATAAAGAAATATCTACATGCGACCCTAATTTTTATAAATGGACTCAATGGATTTTTAAGCAATTATATAATGACGGATTAGCTAAATTAATTGAAATGCCTGTTAATTGGTGTGAAGAATTAGGTTGTGTATTATCAAATGACGAAGTTATTAATGGAAAAAGTGAAAGAGGTGGATATCCTGTTGTTCGTAAAAATATGAAGCAATGGGTTTTAGATATTCCTAAATATGCTGACATTTTACTAGACGGTTTGGAAGAAATTGATTGGCCAGAATCCACAAAAGAAATTCAAAGAAATTGGATTGGTAAATCAGAGGGTGCAGAAGTAAAATTTAAAGTAGATGGCTTTGACAATTTAGAATTTACTGTTTTCACGACTAGACCTGATACATTATTCGGAGCTACCTATTGTGTTATTGCACCAGAACATGAATTAGTTAAAAAAATAACAACTGAGAATTGCAAACAATCTGTCGAAAAATATGTACAAGAGACATCTTCAAAATCTGATTTAGAAAGAACTGAATTAAACAAAGATAAAACAGGTGTATTTACAGGTAGCTATGCAATTAATCCTGTTAATAATAAGAAAATCCCAATTTGGATTTCAGATTATGTTTTAGCTACTTATGGAACTGGCTGTATTATGGCTGTTCCTGCACATGACCAAAGAGATTACGAATTTGCTACTAAGTTTGGAATAGATATTATTCCAGTCCTTGAAGGTGGAGATATTTCTAAAGAGGCCTTTGTGGGTGATGGATTACATATTAATTCTGATTTTCTAAATGGTTTAGATAAAGATACTGCTATATCAAAGATGATTGAATGGCTTGAGAAAAATAATATTGGTTGTAAAAAAGTAAATTATAAACTAAGAGAATGGATATTCGCTAGACAACGTTATTGGGGTGAACCAATTCCTATTGTTTATGTAGATGACGAGATGAAAGCTTTAGCAGATAGTGATTTACCACTTATATTACCTGAGCTTGAGGACTACAGTCCTTCTAAAACAGGAGCTTCTCCTTTAGATAAAGCTACTGGTTGGGTAAATACAACATTTGAAGGTAAGCCAGCCAAAAGAGAAACTAGTACGATGCCAGGTTCTGCCGGTTCTAGTTGGTATTTCTTACGATATATAGACCCAAAAAATGATAATGAATTTGCAAATAAAGAATTGTTAGATTATTGGATGCCTGTTGATTTATATGTAGGTGGTCCAGAACATGCAGTAGGTCACTTACTATATTCAAGATTTTGGAATAACTATTTGTATAATAAAGGGCTAGTTCCTGTAAAAGAGCCTTTTGCTAAACTTCGTCATCAAGGTATGATTTTAGGTACTAATGGTGAAAAAATGAGTAAATCTAAAGGTAATGTTATAAATCCAGATGACATGGTCAAAGAATATGGTGCTGATGCTTTAAGAGTATATGAAATGTTTATGGGACCTATTGATGCGGCAAAACCTTGGGATCCAAATGGAATTGACGGTTCTAAGAAATTTTTAGATAGGGTCTGGAGATTATATACAGAATCCGGAAAATTACAAGACAAAGAAAATAAAAATCTTGAAAAAGTCTATCATTATACCGTTAAAAAAGTAACTAACGATTATGAAACTATGAACTTTAATACTGCAATTTCTCAAATGATGATTTTTATAAATACTGTAAATAAAGAAAATATTTTCCCTGTTGAATATGCAGAAGGATTTTTAAAATTGTTAAATCCTGTTGCGCCACATATTACTGAGGAATTGTGGACTGTCGCTTTAGGGCATAATAATACAATCGCTTATGAAAATTGGCCAACATTTGATGAGTCTAAAACAATTGCAGATGAAATTACTTTACCTATTCAATTTAATGGAAAATTAAAAACTACTATTACTATATCTTTAGATGAAGACGAATCAAGTGTTAAGGAAAAAGTTCATAATGCTATTGATAATAAATTAGAAAATAAAACTATTGTAAAAGAAATTTATGTTAAGAATAAAATTTATAATATTGTTATTAAATAATAGTTTAGCCTATTAGATTTTAGTTCTAATAGGCTAAATTTTATAACCCTTGAACTTTTGATTTTAAATAATATATTTCATCATCGTGTTTTTGTAATTTACTAATTTGTAAATCCATTTTTTGATTTAACATATCTATTTTTTCTGAATTAACTAAAACTGCATCAAAAAGAATTCTAATTTTTTCGCCATGCTCAACTTCTATAACTGCAACTGACTTTTGTAAATTTCTAATGTCTTCTTTCATATTGTCTATATCTTTTTGCATTTGTGGAATATTTCTTACTAACTCTTTCATGTCGTCTATGTCTTTTTGCATTTGTGGAATATTTCCTACTAACTCTTTCATGTCGTCTATGTCTTTTTGCATTTCTGGGATTCTTCCTACTATCTTTTCTATATTATCTATTCTTTTGTTTAAATTAATTCCCAAATTAGAAATTGCTTGTAATATTTCATTTGTTCCTATATCTTGCATATTTAGCCTCCTTTCCTGTTATATTTGTACAATCGATTGTGTTACTATTATACACAGGTGGAACTTATATGTCAAGAAAAACTTTTAGACAAATTTCGACATTCGTAACAGTTCAGAGGTTAATGGAGGAAGAATGATTTCTTGAAAAAGCTTCGAATGTGCCGTGGAATAGATGTATAAATTCTTAGCTTAAAATAACTGAGGAAGCGTGATTAACGAGAGGCTCAGTTATTTTAAGCTTAGAATTTATAATCTATGGAGCAAGCCGAGAAGATTTTGAAAGAAATCATTCTTCCTCCATTAACCTCTGAACTGTTACCGACATTCGTTTCAAAGTGCCTCAATAGTTAACTAAAAAAATATCAGTTTTTTTGAAAAATCTCCAAAAAATATTTTTAATTTATTTTGTTTTTAGTCTTATTTTGTCATAAAAATGTAACTAATATTTAATATTATTGAAATATATTGTCATTCGTTTTATAGTATAATATTATTAGATTATTATACTAAGGAGAATATTATGAGTGTTGAATCAAATCTAAAAAAAGATGGTATAGAAGTTATTGAACAATTAGATACATTAACAGTAAATACAATTGCTAATAATATATCCCATAAAATATGTGAAACTTTCCCTAGTTATGGCTTAAATCAAAACGAACTTTTTATCAAGCTATCAAGACTTAATATGTATAGAGCTAAAATGCCAGAAGGCATGGCAGAGGCTAATTATTTTTATAAAAATACTTCTATCTATTTTAATGAACACATTGCGATGGAAGACATAGAAGAATTTGCGGTTCATGAATGTATTCATTATATTCAAGAAGTAAAAGACAAAAAAAAATATCTGTTAAAAATGGGTCAATGTGATTATACAGAATTTAAAGTATACGGTTTAGGTTTAAATGAAGCTGCTGTTCAATTAATTTCTTCTAAAATTCTTGGAATACCAAAAGAATATGTGAAATATTTTGGTATTAACTTTGAAACTAACAGTCCTTCATACTATCCTTTAGAATGTTGTCTAGTAAACCAACTATCTTATTTAATAGGTGAGGACATTTTATTCGAAAGTACTTTAAAAAGTGATGATACGTTCAAAAAAGCTGCTATGGAAGTCTTAACTCCTAAATCTTTTTTGGCAATTCAAAATGCTATTGATGATATTTTATATGCTGAAGAAGATATTATCAAATTAAATAATAAAATTACTCAGGTAGATGATAGAAATAAAAAAATTGATGGTATGCTTAAAAAAATTGACGAATTAAAAAATGAAATTACTTTAACATTTATGAGAACTCAAAATTTGATTATTTCTAGCTATTTTAATAATGCTTTTAACAATATATCAAATTTAGAAGAATTAGAAAATTATAGAAAAAAACTATACACTTTCAAAGACTATTTAGGATTTGCTGAAGGATATACATTTTTCAATGATTACTATGTTGAAAAAATGTCTCAATTAGAACACAAATATAATATATTGGAAAATGGTGGTTTAGAAACAGCTATTAATATTAGAACTAAAAAAGTAAGCAAATTTAGAATGATTATTAATGCTATAAAGAAAATCCTTTTAGGTAAATTATCTGAAGAAGATGAAGCCAAATTTTATTAGTGTGCCATTGGGGACGTGTTTTTTTGGCACAAATAAAAAAAATAAATGCTAATGTCATATCTAAATCAGTAAAATTTGATATGTTGTTAGCATTTTAAATTTTTATTTGTGCCAAAAAAACACGTCCCCGATGGCACACTATTTTAAATCTTCTATAATGCACTTAGCAGCTTCTCTTCCTGACTTTGCTGCCCAAGCCACTGTTCCTTTTACTCCTGCAATATCTCCAGCCGAATACACATTGTTCATTGATGTTTGATATCTCTCATTTACTGAAATATTTCCCCATTTATTTAATTCTAGTCCTAGATTTTTAACATATTCTTCTGGTTTAGACCCCAAAGCCATAACTATATAATCTATATCAATTATGTAATTACTATTTGGTATATTTACAGGGGACAATCTTGAATCTCCTTCTTTTTTTACTAATTCTGTTTTTATTAATTCGGCTTTTTCAACTTTATCTTTTCCAATTATTCTAACTACATTATTTTGGAATAAAAATTCTATTCCTTCATTTTTAGCGTCCTGTACTTCCTTTTGCTCTGCTGGCATTTGTTCTTCTGCTCTTCTGTATATTACTTTAACTTCTTGTGCTCCCATTTTCTTTATTGTTCTTGCACAATCCATAGCAACATTTCCGCCACCTATTACTGCAACTTTTTTACCTTTATAATTTGGATGCATATTGTATTCTAATAATTCATTTCCTCCAAAAACTCCGTCTAAACTTTCTCCTTCTATTCCCATTTTTGTTGATACATTTGCACCTATTCCAATAAATATTTTATCACATTGTTTGTTTAGTTCTTCAAGTGTTAAGTTTTTACCTAATTCTTTATTAAAATTTACTTGTATTCCTAAATCTAGTATATTATTAATTGTTTTCTCTACAATTTTCTTTGGTAATCTAAATTCTGGAATTCCATATACTAGTAATCCACCTAGATAACTTTTTCTTTCGTAAATTGTTACTTGTATTCCTTCTTTTGCTAAAAAAGCTGCAACTGTAAGTGCTGATGGTCCCCCTCCTATGATTGCTACTTTCTTGTTTTTTAACTTTTCATCTTTTTTTTCATTTTTAAAGACATCTTTCAATTCGTATCCTTTTTTAGTTACCTCGTCAAATACAAATGCCTCAATATAACCAATATCAACTGGTTCTCCTTTTATGCCTCTTACACATGAACCTTGGCATTGTTTTTTATGTGGACATATTCTTCCGCAAACTCCCGGTAATACTGTTGTTTCAGAAAGTATTTTATAAGCTTCTAGATATTCTTCATTTTTTACTTTTTGTATTATTTCTGGGATATTGTTTCCTAGTGGACATCCTTTTAATGAACATGGTTTTACTTTACAATTTAAACAATAATTGGCTTTTTCTTTAATATCTTTTATTTCTTCTATTTGATTGTTCATTTTTACAACTCTTTTCTTTTTATAATTTTTCTTTACAGCCTATGTATATAGTTATGCTAGACCTCTTCATTTAACTAAAAAATATTAGCTGATATTTTTTCTAAATATAATTTTATTTGTTTACTATAAGTCAATTCTACTGACTCCCTAGTGTAATTTTTTGTAACAGTTCAGAAGTCAAAGGGGAAAAGGTATGATTTCTTGAGCTAGCTTCGAATGTGACGTGAAATAAATGTATAAATTCTTAGCTTTAAATAACTGAGGAAGCGTGATTAACGAGAGGCTCGGTTATTTAAAGCTTAGAATTTATAATTTATGTAACTAGCCGAGAAGATTGCGAAAGAAATCATACCTTTTCTCCTTTGACTTCTGAACTATTACATCTTTCATTTTCTTCTACTACAAGCATTAAGTCCTTTATAAAATCAATTTTTTTAGTTTCATCTCTCAAAAGTGCTGCAGGATGCCATGTTGGCATATATTTGATGCCTTTTTTTTCAATCCACTTTCCTCTGGATGCTGTAATTCCATATTCTTTTCCCAATATATTTTTTAAAGCTACACTTCCTAAAAGAACAATTATTTTTGGTTTTACTAAAATAACTTGATTTCTCAAATAATCCAAACAAGCCGTTGCCTCATCATCCTCTGGGTTTCTATTAGCTGGTGGTCTGCATTTCACAACGTTTGCAATATATACTTCTTCCCTTTTTATTCCTACTATTTCAAATGCCATATTCATCAATTTTCCAGCACGACCAACAAAAGGTTCCCCGAAGTCTATCCTCGTCTGCCCCTGGGCCTTCTCCTATAAACATGACATCGGCAGTTTTATTTCCTACACCAAATACAATATTTTGTCTTGTTTTACACAATTTGCATTTACTACAATTAACTACTGATTTTTCTAGTTCTTCCCATGTTTCGTACATTTATTCTTAATAGATTTTCAGGTTTCTTTCCTATTTTATTAGTAATATTTATAGTACCAGTTGCCTGAATATCCTACCTCTCTTTCTTTTTATTTTACACAATTCTCTATTAATTCTATTTTTTTATCTTTTGTAGTATCTATTCTCGCTTTTGTTCCTATTGGTATTACTGTTTTTGTTTCTGTATGACCAAAATTGTTTGATTTTATTATTGGAAAATCATAATTATTTTCTAATGTATCTAGTATGACTTTTTCTAAAGAAATTCCGCTTTCATGTTCATAGAATCCAATCCATAAACCTTTTATTTTATCAAATACCCCATTTTGCTTCATATAGTATAAAAAATTGCTTGCAAGTGATGGCATTGTTTCTATTCCTAATTCTTCTAAAAATAATATTTTGTTTGTAAAATCAATAGAATATTTTCCTGAAACTAATGCTCTTATCAAACTTAAATTTCCACCTATTAATTCTCCCTCTGCCTGTCCTTCTTTTAGTGTTTCATATTTTTCTCCGTTTTTTCCAAGTTCTAAACTTCCTTTCACAAATCTTTTTAGTATTTCTTCATAACTATAATCTGTTTCATCTGTTGCAATTGTTTTAAAATTAGTTCCACTAAATGTAACTAGCCCTGTTTTTGCAGTTATTATATTTGTTAGTGATGTAATGTCGCTATATCCACAAATAATCTTTGGATTGTCTTTTATTAATTCATAATCTATGTATTCGAAAGTAGAATTCGAGTTTTCTCCACCTTTTGCACACCATATCATTTTAACTTCTTTATCTTTAAACATATCATTTATATCTTGAGCTTTTTCTTTTGCTGTACTGCTATATCCATTTGTATTCAAAAAAAGATTTTTTGAATATTTTACTTTAAAGCCTTCTTTTTCTACTTTTTTTCTTGCTTTTTCCAATTCTTCAATATTATCTCCTATTATTGGACTTGCTGGTGCTATTACTCCTATTGTATCTCCTTTTTTTAATCTTTCTGGAATTATCATTTAAAAATACCTTTCCTTTTCTTAAATATTATATTTAAACTAAAAAATTATCGACAACTATTTCGTGGAGTAGCTGTATAAGTTTAGAATTTTGAATGTTGATTAAATTAAATTTTACTAATGATAGCTGTATTTAATCCATATCCTTGTTTTTCAACTCTATATGAATGAATAATGTTTGAGTTGCATACACTACAAATTCCGCTATCCACAATATTCTCTGGTCTCAATCCTGCTCTCTGTAAGATAATCTTATTTATTAATACAGTATCAATATTCCACTTTTTATTTGGAATTTTTTCTTCTATAATTTCATTTTTTATATTGTCTTTCATTATATCTTTAAATTCAGTTGCAAATATATCTTTTACAGCTTTTTCTACTTCAAAATGGCATTTTCTTATACTTGGGCAAATACAGCATATTATGTCTTGTGGTCTACAATTAAACTCGTTTATCATTTTTTCAACAGCTTTTACTGATATTCTTTTTGTTGTTCCTTTCCAACCTGAGTGTACATTACCAATTATTTTTTGCACTGGATCATAGAATAGTAATAATATACAATCTGCGTTTGTTGTTGAAAGTATTATATTTTTTTGATTTGTTATTAGTCCGTCTGTATTATTATATTTTTCCAAATTAAAATCTGGCTCATTTTTATTAATTTTTTCTGTTACCATTTCTACTTTATCAGTATGTTCTTGATTTGTTTTTACTATGTTTTTATAATCGACTCCTATATTTTCACATAATTTTTTATATGAGTCAATTGCTTTTATATATTCGCTTTCTTCTAATGGCATTTTATTAGTTCTACTTGTTCTATAATTTTCTTTTATTCCCAAACTATATGCATGTTTTATTTCCTTATATTCTAGCAATTTTCTAAATTGTAAACATTGCACTCCATTTTTTTCTATGTGAATTACATTTTCATTTGATAAATTTTTCACTCTTTTTCTCCTAAAAACAAAAATTTTCTTAATTAATGCTACATTATAAACGCTATCGAACTTTCTTTTTTAGTGAGGTTTTCATTATTTTTTGAATTAGCTCCGAATGTGCCGTGAGACTGCCATTTTTCTAATTATATCATCTTTAGATTTTTTATCAATATAATTGTAGCAATTTCCACTTTGACGTGGATTAAATCCACATATCGTTTTATATTCACAGTACTCACAAGGTGTTTTTCCATTTTTGTTATATGGTCTTATATCTATTTTCCCCTTTAGAATTTCATTTGAAATCTCTTTTATTGTTTTATAAATATACTTTTGTAAAACTTTAAATTCTTCTTGATTTACTCCATTTGTCCATTTTTCATTAACTGTCCCAGAAGTTGTTATTGCTGCTGGCACAAGTTTTGAACTTCCAGATTTTAAAGTATTATCATTCATTTTTATGATTTTTACATCTGCCAGTATTAAACCTTTCATCTTGAAATTTTTTCTAATTTTTTCTTCTATTTCTTCTTCTGATATTTTTTTATCTGCTTTTATCATTTGTTCTAATAAAGAAAAGTAAAAAACTCCTGCTGGCATTAGATCTTCTTCAGTACAGACAGCATCTAAATAAGTTAATAATTGTATTTGAAGTCCTGCATAAACTTCATTTAAGTCTATATTTTTACTAGAAGATTTATAATCTATAATTCTTAAATATTTTCCTTCTTCATTTTCCGCTGTATCTATTCTATCTATCTTTCCGGTTATTTCTACTTTTTTGCCATTTTCTAATTCTAGTAGGATTGGCTTATATCTTCCTTTTTTTCCAAATTCTATTTCACTACCTTCTATTAAAAAATTGCTGTGAATAATAGTTTCAATAATATATTTTAGTGCTTTACTTACAATTCTTTTAAGTCTTTTTACTAATACTCTATATTTAGCTGTAGTTGTAAATATCGTATTTTTAGCCAATTCTAAATTTTTGTCTATAATTTCAGAAACTATTTTTTCTATTTGGTCTTCTTCTAATTCTGCTAATCCTAGTTTTTCGTCTTTTACATATTCAAAAAATTCATCTATGGTTTCGTGCATAAAACTTCCTGTATTAAAGCTTTGTACTTTTAATTCTTCTTTTTCTTTTATATTTAGTCCGTATTGTAAATAATATGAAAATGGACAACTTCTATATTTTTCTAATCTTGAAACACTTGTATTTAATGTGTTTCCATATAGCTTGTCTATATTTTCTTTTTGAATATCTTTAGGAATATTGGTATATCCCAAGCCCTCTAAGTCTGTTTTTAATTTTTCTTTCCAGTAATTATTAGAATTATAGTATTGATAAATTTTATACCATAAATTCTCTATTTTTTCTCCGTTTTTTAATTTTGCTATCATTTCAAGTACTTCTTGATATGTTACATTTTGATTTAATATTTCATATTTTTTTGTGATAACATCACTTTCTTCTTTTATTTTTGGAAATATGTTTTTTATTTTATTTATTAATATAGACGGCCTTAGTGATTTTCCTTCATTATCTGAAGATACATAAGATAAATATATTTGCTTTTCTGCTGTTGAAAATGCTTTATAGATGTTAAAATTATCTTCATAGAGTTGCTCTAATGAGCCTTTTGCTAACTCAATTCCATTTTGTTTTAATATTTCTCTATCTGCATCATTTAAAAAGCCTTCTACTTTGTTGATGCTTGGAAATATTCCGTCATTCATTCCTATTATAAAAACTGAATCTACTTTATGGCTTCTAGACCTATCTATATCTCCAAATATTACTTGGTCTTGTGTTCCTGGAATTTTTCCAAGTTCACTATTTTTTAATCCTATTCTTAATATATTAGCATATCTATCTATTGTCATTTTATCTTTACCAAATATAGATATAATCTCATCTAATATATTTAAAATTATTTGGTAACTTTCTTTGTATTCATTTACTAAGTCTATCTCATTTCTTTTTTCTAAGTTTTCTATTTTCAATTGAATTTTTCTTTCTATTTTCTGTTCTTGTATAAAACTATATAGTTCCTTTGTCATGTTTTCTGCATTTTTTTCAGATATCATATTTTCTTTTAGCTTTAATAATGGATTTATAACTTGTGATCTTATTTCATTTAATCTTTGTATTTCCTGTTTTTTACCCTCGTCTTGCATTTCATATTGAAAGTCTTTTTTCCATTTATTTTGCTTAATTCCCCATTTGGTACAGTAATTTTCTAACTTAAAAATTTCATCTTTGTCGATATCTACAAACCCTAATTTTAAATAATTAAAAACAGATTCTGTTGAAAAATTATTTTTTAATATTTCTAGTATTGAAAGTATGTACTGTACAATTGTATTTTGATTTAAGTCTCTTTTTTCGTCAATGAATACAGGTATATTATATTGTGGAAATATACTTCTTATTAAAGAGGCATAGTTTTCAATGTTTTTGCATATTATAGCTATATCTTTATATCTTAAACCATTTTCTTTAACTAATTTTAAAATATTTCTAGCAATATTTTCTACTTCTGTATATGGATTTTTAGCTAAAAATAACTGTATGTTTTCCACATTTTTTTCATATCTTGTGTATGGAATATGATAAATATTTTTGCTTAAATGCTCTAATTCTATATTTTTAAACCTGTATATTTTATTTAGGTAAATAGGCTCTTCTAATTTTAAATTATTTTCTTTTACTAATTTTTGTAGTTTTTTTAATGTTATTTTATTTGAATAAAATATATCTTTGTCTGGATTTGTTTCTGTTTCTAATTCATCTATATTAAGTGTTATTGTTACTTGCTCTACTTGTCTTACAAGTTCTTTTATGACTTCATATTCTTGATATGTAAAACCTGAAAATTCATCAATATAAATTATTGCATCTTTTACAATGTCAGTTTTTGCAAGGTTTTGAGCCAATATTGTTAGTAAATCCGTTTCTTCTAAATATTTGTTTGAAATCTTTTCTTCGAAATTTTCGTAGATTTTTATAAGGTCTTGTAATTTGGTTTTTAAGTAAACATCATCTGATTTTTCCGTTTGCTCTTTTAAGTTTTCTATTGTTACTCCATGTTGTTTTAATTCTGTCATGCTTCTCATACATAATTCTATGTTTTCTTCCGATTTTCCTAAGAATTTTAAATTATTTTTATTTTCAAGTAAAATAGAATATGTTAGCATTGCTTTTCCACATTTTGAAAGGTGATTATTGTTTACTCCTCCTATTTCGCTTATTACTCTATTTGCCATTCTACTTAAAGTAATTACTTCTGCATTTACAACTGCCTTACTTCTTACTGAATCCATTAGTTTTCTTTCAGCTGTAAATGAAAATTGTTCAGGAGTAATCATATATATTTTTTCTTTTTTATTTATTAGTTTTGCTATTTCTGAAAAACAATATTCACTTTTCCCGCTTCCTGGTTTTCCATATATAATTCTAAGTCCCATTATTTCCTCCGTTTTTAGCTTTTCTTCTCCACTAAAATAATAGCGGACTTCTCAATCATTTTCTTAACTTATTATGTTTTTAATCTTTAATTTGTTCTTGCCATCCCTACTATGCTTCTCGTCTCCAATAAAATAAATATTGTTGTGCCATTCCTGCTAAATTTCCAAATTTTTCTGTTGCAATTTTTTCTATTTGCTTTTTACTTACCTTTGTTTCATCATGATTTTTTATATATAAATCATTCATTACTCTTCTAACCCATACATCTATTGGAAATACTTCAAATCTTTTCAGTGTTGAAAATAGCAATATACAATCGGCTACTTTTGGTCCCACTCCTGATAAAGTTAATAATTGCTCTCTTACTTCTAATGTATTTGGATTTTGTTCTAATTTTTCTAAATCTACTTTTTTATCTAATATCATTTTTGTTGTTTCATATAATCTGATATCTCTAAATCCTAATCCTAATTTTCTATATTCTTCTACTGTTACATCTTTTAATTCTTCTGGAGTTGGAAAAGTATAATATTTTTTTCCATTCCACTGTATTTCTTTTCCATAACTCTTTGATAGTCTCTCTATTATTCCTTTTATTCTTGGTATGTTATTATTTGCCGATATAATAAAAGAGATAATTGTCTCCCATAAATCTTGGTTTAAAATGCGTATTCCTTTTCCATATTCTATGCTTTCTTTCATATAGCTATCTATTTTTGATAATTGCTGTTTTATTTTTTCATAGTCCCTACCCATATCAAAATATTTTTCTACTGTTTCCTTTATATCTCCTTGACATATTCCTTTGAATATTATTTGATTGTCTTCTTTTTTTACATTTAGTACATTTTGACCAAATACCCCTGTATAACTTCCGTCTTCTTCTTGATTCCACCTAAAGCATTGCCCACATTCAAATATGTCTTTTAGTTCAAATGATTTTACTTCTGTTAATATATATTTTTGTTCTTTCATTTTAGTTTCCATTCCTTTCTCTCTTTGCTCAAATGCACACACAAATAGAGCGAAACGACTTCTTTACAATAGGAAAGTCTTGATATTGTGCTGACTTTATTTTTCCTCGTTGGCTTTTTCGTTATTTTTCATATTATACTATATTTTACTTTGTTTTTGTATATTTTTTTGAATTTTTTTACTCATTTCGATAACAGTTGTTGCAATTCGCAATATCTATAATAAACTAAAAAAATATTAATATATCAGCATTTTAAACTTAGAATTTATAATCTAACAATAGCGAGATTTTTAAAACTTTTTATCTGTTTACAATATTTTAAATCTCGCGTCATTGTTCGTGTGTCAATTTTACGTTAGTAAAATTGTGTGCAATAATGCTTCGTTATAGAAAATATTATTTTCTATAACTGTCCAAGCTGAGAAAACGATGAAACAAATCATATTCTTGGCTATTGACATCTTAACTGTTATATTTTATATTTTTTTAAATCCTAGTCCCACTACCTCTCTTGAATTAGTAATAATAATAAAACTTCTTGGGTCTATCTTTCTAGCAATAATCTTCACTTTTGAAATATCTCCCCTTCCAACAGCACACATCAAAACCAACTTATTATCTTGAGTATACATGCCCTTTCCATAAAGGCCTGTTGTACCTCTTTGCAATTTTTCTCCAATTTCTTTTGCTATCTCTTCATTTTTATCTGAGATAACATAAATTAACTTGGTAAAATATATACCTTCAAACAAAACATCTATAATCTTTCCCATTAAATATATTGCAATTGCAGAATATAATCCTATTTCAATTTCTTTAAAAAATATGATATTTAATGTTACTATAATGCTATCTAAAATTATAATAACATTACTCATTCTAATTGTAGGCTTGTATTGTTTTGCTATAAAGCTTATTAAATCTGAGCCTCCTGTTGAAGCATCAACCTTTAATAAAATTGCAGTTCCGGACTCCAATAATAATTCCACCATAAATACATGCTAAAAATCTATCACTTGTCAATGGCTCTAATTTATCTAGTAAATCGATAAAAAAAGATAATGAAAAAGTTCCTATAAGCGATTTTATAAAAAAACTTTTTCCCACTTTATATATTGCAACTATAAACAATGGTATATTTAAAATTAATATAGTTGTTCCCATTGGAATATTTAATAAATAATAAGTTATTGTTGCAATTCCCGCTAATCCTCCAGAAGACAACTGATTTGGCAATAAAAATAACGAGATTCCAAATGCCATAACAAATGAACCTAGTATTGTCCCTAAAATTTCTATAATAATTCTTTTAATATTAAATTTTTCTTCTACATACATAAAAATCACCTTTAATACCAGTATTTGTATTAAAAGTGATTTTATACTCATTTTGCTATTTTTTCCTTTTCATCTTCTAAAAAGTCATTATAAATCTTAGTAATATCTATTTTTGATTTTCCTTGTTTTATATTTTCATCTTGCTTTAAAATTAAATCAACATCATAAGTTTCTTTTAATTTTATTACATTTTCTTTTTTATGTCCAATTACATTATTCGCATCTATCGGATTAACTGTCACTTGCACTTCCTTTACTTTTACATTCAGTTTTTTTATTTTTCCTACAATCGCATCATACCACATACCTGATTCTACCAATTGTCTAAAAGCTGGATGATATGGTCCTGCTACTACTTCACTCTCTTTATTTTCTGGGTCTGATATTTCTTCTGTGTTTTGCAAACCAATTCTTATAATCTCTATTTTTTTATCTGCAAACATTCTCACTAACTCTTTACATGTTTCCACTGCTTGTACAAGTGGCAATGGCTCGTAAGTACCTTCAAGATATTCTTTTTCTAATTTTGTGTTTTTTACAACTAAAACTGGATATATTCTAACCATTTTTGGTTTTAATTTAATAAGTGCTTTAGCTGTATTAATCTCGTCAATTCTTGTACTGTCAGGTAAACCTACCATCATTTGATGTCCTAATTTAAATCCATTCCACCTAATCATTTTAGATGCTTTTTTTACATCCTCAAATGTATGTCCTCTATTTGCTCTTTCTAATATATAATTATTAGCTGATTGTACACCTAATTCTATTGTTTTAACTTTATATTTTTTTAGTCTCTTTAATGTTTTTTTATCAATACAATCCGGTCTAGTAGATATTCTAATGCTTTCTACTTGTCCATTTTTCACAAAATAATATGCAACTTCTAACAATTCATCTTGCAATTTTTCATCTATTGCTGTAAAGCTTCCTCCGTAAAAAGCGATTTCAATTTGAGCATCTTCTTTAATATTTTTTAGGTAATCTTCAATTATTTTTTTTGCTTCTTCTTTTGTAATATTCTTTTTTTGGCCACTTATTGCTTTTTGATTACAAAATATACAATCATTAGGGCATCCTAAATGTGGTACAAAAATAGGAATAATATATTGCTTTTTCATAGATTTACCTCTTTTCTATTTTAAATTTTCTAATGCTTTTTTTGCAGCTTGCATTTCTGCTTCTTTTTTACTTTTTCCCTCCCCTTTAGCTAAGATTTCTCCATTCTTTTTTACTTCTGCCTCGAATTTTTTATCATGATCTGGTCCTGTTTCTTTGATTATTTCATATTCTATTTTTACATCTCCATGCTCTTGTAGTTTTTCTTGCAATACGGTTTTATAGTCTTTGTCTCCTACATGTTTTGTTTCAAATTCAATAGAATCTTTAAGATTCTCTATAATAAATTTTTCAGCAACATCAATTCCTCCGTCTATATATATTGCCGCAATTATTGCTTCTACACTATCTGCTAATATTGCAGGTCTATTTTTTCCGCCTGTTTGTGTTTCAGATTTTCCTAAGTACAAGAAATCACTAAAATCATGCATTTTTGCTACTTTATATAAGCTTTTTTCACAAACTACACTTGCTCTAACTTTAGTCATTTCTCCTTCTTTTAGATTTGTATACGTTTTGTATAGGTATTTACTTGTTATAAATTCTAATATGCTATCTCCTAAAAATTCTAACTTTTCATTACTTTGTACTTTATGTTCGTTTGCGTAAGATGTATGCCTCAACGCTTTTTTTAATAGTTCTTTGTCTTTGAATTTATATCCTATTTTCTCCTCTAACTTTTCTAATTCCATTTTTTGTCTCCTTACAAATTTATTCATTTTGTGCCATTGGGGACGTGTTTATTTGGCACAAAATACATTAAAATAAACAAATAATAATAATTCTTTAATAATTTAAGTTTAAGATATTTTAAAAAATTTCCGTTTTGTGCCAAATAAACACGTCCCCAATGGCACACTTATATTATATACTATTTTTCCAAAATTTCAAGCTTCTTACTGGATATATTTAGTAGAATTTTTTTCTTCAAATTTATAGACAGATTTCGACTAATCATGTATAATATACATGTAGAATATTGTAAGAAAGAGAGGGATATTTTGTGATAAACGATAATAATAACATAGAACAAAATAATCCTAATAATAAAGAGCGAAATTTGTCAGATGTTTTTAGAGAATTACAAGACATTCGTTATTCTCAAAAAGTCACACAAACACCTAAAAAAACCAAAATTCCAAAACCTAAAAAGCATAAAAAAAATGAAAATTACTCTTTTGAAATGGATATTAATTCTGTTGCTAAACCAAAAAAAGCTTTTAAATTACCAAATATTTTGGTAATAAGTGCTATATTTGTTCTTGCTGTAATTGCACTTTTTCCAAAAAATGCTTTTTTGAAAGAAAGTTTTGCAAAAGAAGATATAGAGGAAGTTACTGAATTAACTTCTACTAACTTTGAAATTAATAGAAGAGCATTAAATATGCAAAAAATCATTTCTGAAAACTCAAGTTTTGAAAAAGTCAAAGAACAAGTAACAGAGGAAAGAGAAATTGAATACGAAGTTAACTCTCAAGCTAATCCTTCACTTCCAAGAGGAGAACAAATCGTTTTACAAGAAGGTATTGCCGGAAAAGAAAATGTTTCTCTTGTTAAAACATTCGAAAATGGTGAATTTATAGAAGAACTTATTTTAAGTAAAGAAGTTATTCAAGAACCTGTTCCTCAAATTTTAGATGTTGGGACTTCTGATTTCTTAGCTAAATTAAAAGTACATATTGGTGATACAGTTTATTTAACTTCAAATACAATACTTAGAACTTCTCCTGATGCATCTTCTGAAGAAGTCGCTGATATAAAGCAAAGCTTAGATGTTAAACTATTAGAGTTACCTAATGAAGAATGGTGTAAAGTTTCTTTTGATACTATTGAAGGATATTTGCCTACTAAAAACTTGACATCTGCTTATGTTACACCTACTATTGTTGAAAAGAATAGAGTTCAAAGAATTTTATTAAAAGTAAATATTGATATGGAATTAAATAAATCTAGTGGATTATCTTTAAAAGATTATAAGAAAATATTTACAGGTTTATCTAAGGATACAAATAAGATATTCGAGAATAATGCTGAAGTGTTTTATAACATGGATAAAAAATATAATATAAATGGAATCTTCCTTGCTTCTATGGCTATTCACGAGAGCGCTTGGGGAACTTCTGAGATTGCTAAAGATAAGAAAAATTTATTTGGCTATGGTGCTTATGATGCTACTCCTTATGAGTCTTCTTATGAATTTGAAGATTATAAAGATGGTATTGAGCTAGTTGCTAAAGTTTTGGTTAAATATTATCTAAATCCATCTGGAACTAAAATTTATGACGGAGAAACAGCAAGTGCTTGGTATTATAATGGTCCAACTTTATCTGGTGTTAACGTTCGTTATGCAAGTGATGAGGATTGGCATACAAAGGTATATTCTTATATGGAAATGCTATATAATAGACTTAAATAATTTTTAAGGAGCTGTTATGAAAAAAATTAAAGTAAAAAATACAAAGTTGCTTTTTGCCATATTTATTATGATATTGTGTGTATTAGCACTTTGCTATTATAATTTCATATTTTATGCAAGTTATGCAAAGGATATTTATACTAATCAAGTTGTAAAAATTGCCGAACAAAATGAGAACCCTATTTTTAAGGTTCATAGAATTATGCTTTATAGCGGAGCTAACGCAATTGATAAAAGTGAAAATGAGACTTTAAAGGATTTAAGTATTTGCCAATATACAGATATTGCTATCTATATTGATAATACTAGTTATATCTATGATATAACTAACGAAAATACTGTTAAAGAACTTTATATTGATAATATACAGGTTTCTACTAATTCTGATTTAGGTCATCAGTATATTAATTATAAAAATGCTTTGGATTTTGCCAAGTATAAATATATTGAGAATCCTAACAGTGATAGGATAGATTATACTATTGTTAATACTAATGAACAAAATGAAAATAGTGATTATTCTAATCCAACTTTTTATACAGATTGCTCTAATCCTATTACTTTAGAATATATGAATAAAGATATTGTTACAAATTATTCTGTATCTGGTGATTCAAGCACTATTTCTTTTAATGGTAAAGTTTTGGAGGAAGCTGGTATTAATTTAAATGACCTTGGCTATACTTTGAGTTTTGATATAAATCTTGTAAATAATTTGGATGAGTTATTTACTTGTCATGTTAAATTTGATGTTTCTCTTGATAAAGGTGACGGTAATAGCATTTCTAAAGGGTATTTGTATGAAAATAATACTGTTTCTGGTACAGAGTATGAATTTCTTAAGGTTGTAAAATAATTTTACCGCAACCACATAATTTATATTTGATTTATACTATAAATTAATTGTAAATTTTTACTATGTTCGCTTGTCTTTTAGTGTAAAGTCAGGTTGCATACATAGTCGAAAGTGGGAACAAATTGCAGTTTGTTTCTGCTTTTTATTGTAATAGACAACAAAGTCGGATTAGTTTTTATTTTGCATAAAAAAAGTATGTGTAATTGCAGTTACACACACCAGTTACATATATAATAAAAAAGTATGTATTGAATAAACATATCTATCCTTTTATTATTTTATCTAATTCTATTTCTGCTTTTTTTACAAAAAAATTACTAGTATCAACAGGAATTTGTAAATTTATAATTTGTGTTTTTAATTTTTCTATTGTATCTATATTGTCATTGTTTGATACTGTCTCGACTTCAATTAAATTGTCTCCATTCTCTATATCTTTTATGGCTATTTCAAAATCTTCTTTTCCATAAACAATATCACTTTCCTTAATATTCATTATTTTAAAGTAATGAATTGCTTGAAAAAGGTTCACAGCCTCATCTATATTAAAAATATCACAGTTAATGGATTCTTGACTTAGTATATCACCACTTTTGTTGAATTCTTTCTTTTTAAAAGTAATTTTTTTATTTCTGTTTTCTTTAAATTGATTTTCTATATTTCTTATGAGTATTGCATCTTTTAGAATCTCTCTACTAGTTAATTCTTTTATCTTACTTTTTAAAGTATTTGGTATCATAAATATATCATTCATTGTAAATCTATCTACAACTTTAAATCCCTTATCTTCTAGAATTTTACATAGTTCACTTATTCCACAATTTACTTTCATTGTTATTTCATTTTCTTGCTTTATTTCCATAGTTCTTCTCCTATTTGTGTTATTTTTATTTAAAAATTATTACTGCAATTTTATTGTAACGCTTATGATATTTTATTTTAACACATTTTTAACACATTTGATTTTATTTTATAAATTATTTGACTTTTTCTATAAATATGTGTATAATAAGTATAGGAAATGGTGAAACCACAAACGTGGTTTGCCTCGTTTATAATATGTAAAACACATCTAAACGGTGCAAATGTTACAGATGTGTTTTTTTATTGGTTTTATTGTTTGCTAATAATTACAACTAATGCTATAACTAAGGCAAACGCAATGATAGTTACTGATACAAGACCAGCAAAAAGTAATTTTATTATTAATAATAATGCTTTTATTTCTACCATACGCCTCACCTCCTTGTTGGAGGCAAACCACATCTGCTTTATTCTCATTTCCTATGTTTATAAGTATATAATATTTTTTTAGAAAAAACAAGCGAATATGTAAAATTTTATTTATTGATATTATTTAATAAAAATCTTGTAACTTAGTATTTTAAATAGTTACAAGATTTTTTTAATGGAGGCGACAGCCAGAAAATAACCAGCCTCAAAGCCTCTATTTTTGCATAGTTTCAGACTTGCATAGTTTAAATTTATTGCAATTTTACTGCAACCATATAATTTATATTCTATTTATACCATAAATTAATTGTAAATTTTTACTATGTTTGCTTGTTTTTTTATGTAAAATATAGTAGTATATTATCAACCTTTCTTGTCAGAAGGTAGTCTTTTACATAAGGACGGAAAGGGGGAAGCACATATGACAAACGCAGAACTAATTTTGCAACTAGTAGATAAATTATTAAAACAAAAGGAAGAAATCGAAACATTAAAATCTACGAAAGCAAATACAAAAGATGAAAAAATCAAAGCAGATAATACATAAAGTATTGTCAAACAGGATAGAATGTTGTGGTCTATCCTGTTTTATACAAAAAAAGTATGTGTAGTTGTGATACACATACAAGCACAAATGACATTCGCAGAACTCTGAATGTTTTGTTTAATGTAACTATATAATAGCATTTTTTTAGATATTTGTCAAATATTTTTAATATCTTTTATATTTATTAAATTTTACGTAAATTTACAAAGTAAATTCCAAATGCAATATATAAATAAGGAAATAACATTTACACAAAATATAATTTGTAAGA
>CALXJX010000002.1 GCA_944388735.1 uncultured Clostridia bacterium | reverse complement strand
TATACAATAGTTGCAGAAGATTTAGAAAGAAGCGGAATATTTGATGATAATGATGCAGAAATAGTAAAAAATCCAAGCAGAAAGATACTAACTAAAGATGAACTAGCAGAAATACAGGCTAAAAAAGGGAAAAATAAGAATGATTATAATTTGAATTAAGGAGGGATAGTGTTATGAATAATAAATTACCAAAAACAAAAATAGATGAAAAAACAGGAATAGAATATACTTTAGTAGGAGATTATTATATTCCTAATTTGACTATTACAAAACAAGAAAAAATAATATTAAATAAATATGGTAGAATGAGATTAAATTATTTAAAGGAGCATAAAAAAGCAGAATATTCAATAATGCTAGTTGATGGAACTTTGAATAAACATTTAAAAGAAATCCAAGAAACAGCACAAGCTAGAGTGGAGCAAATAATAAATCAATTAAAGGAAAAAAGTAATCTAACAGAAGATATGAAAAATACGGATATGCTTTATTGGGTGGGCATGATGAATAACTTTAAAAATGAAGCGGAAGAGATTGTATTTAAGGAAATTATATATATTTAAAGAAAAAGACTAGAATTAACTATTTTGAAGTTAACCTAGTCTTTTAAGTTAAATAAATATGAATATAGAAAAATTTATTTTTTTGTTTAAATATATTGTAAAAAATTACAATTTAGTATAAAATAAGGATGTTTTAGGATGCGTGGAGGAAATTATGAGATTTATAGGAAATAAGACAAATTTATTAAATGATATTGCTCAAGTTATTAAAGAAAATTGCGATAGCACAGAAAAAGTATTTTGTGACATATTTTCAGGTACAGCATCTGTTGCACGTTTCTTTAAAAACAGATATAAAATTATATCTAATGATTTACTTTATTTTTCTTATGTTCTACAAAAAGGAACAATAGAAAATAATGAAATACCAAGTTTTAAAAAGCTGGAGGATAGATTAAATATACATGATGTATTTGATTATTTAGAAAATATAGATATAAAACAAGAAAAATTTAATAAATTTATATATGAAAATTACTCACCAAATAAAAAATGTGAAAGAATGTATTTAACATCTGAAAATGCTCTAAGAATTGATTTTATTCGTAATAAAATAGAAGAGTGGAGAAACAAAGAGTTAATAAATAAAAATGAATATTACTATTTGCTTGCAGCATTAATAGAGGGAGTACCATTTGTTTCTAATATTACAGGTACATATGGAGCATATTTAAAACAATGGGATAAAAGAGCTTTTAAAAAGTTTGAAATGATTAGATTAAACGTCATAGACAATAATGTTAAAAATCAATGTTATAACAAGAATTCTAATGATTTAATACAGGAAATAAGTGGAGATATTTTATACTTAGATCCTCCATATAATGAAAGACAATATCTACCAAATTATCATTTGTTAGAAACTATAGCAAGATACGATAATCCTGAAATTAAGGGGAAAACAGGAATAAGAGTATACAATTCAGAAAAGTCAAATTATTGTATAAAAAATAAAGTTTATTCAAAAATGGAAGAATTAATAAAAAATGCTAAATTTAAACATATAATAGTAAGCTATAATCAAGATGGGTTATTAAGCAAAAATGACATTGAAACTATTTTAAAGAAGTATGGAAATAAAGAAACATATAAATTGTATGAAATACCATATAAACAATATCAAAATAAACTTACAAAAAAATTAGATATACATTATGAATATTTATTTTATATATCTAAGACAAGTAAATTGCAAAAAGAGAAAATATATTTTAATATTCCAATTACTGATTTAATGATGGTAAATGAAGAAAGTGAAAAATATGAATATAGTACAGATGTTGTTTCTAGAAAAAAATTTTTAAAGAGCCCTTTAAATTATGTTGGTGGTAAATATAAACTATTACCACAATTATTAGAATATTTTCCTAAAGAGATAAATACATTTGTAGATATGTTTTCAGGAGGATTTAATGTTGGGATAAATGTAGATAGTAAGAAGACAATCTGTAATGATATTAATTCTTTTATAATTGATTTATATAAAGAATTATATAAAGAGCCAATAAATAATGTATTAGTCCATATTCAAAATAGAATAGATGAATATGGACTATCAAAGGAAAATGAAGAGGGTTTTAAAAAATTTAGGATATACTATAATAAAACAAAAAATCCAATAGATTTATATACCTTGTCTTGTTATTCTTTTAATTATCAATTTAGATTTAATAATGACAAAGAATACAATAATCCTTTTGGAAGAAATAGAAGTCAGTTTTCAGAAAATATGAGAAATAATTTAATATTATTTACAGAAAAATTAAAAAATATGAATATTGAATTTTCTTCTGAACAATTTGACAAATTGAATTTGGAAGATTTAACAGATAAGGATTTTGTATATTGTGATCCACCATATCTTATAACTACAGGTTCATATAATGATGGCAATAGAGGATTCAAAGATTGGAAAGAAGAAGAAGAATTAAAGTTATATGGTATGCTAGATAATCTAAATGATAAACATATAAAATTTGCCTTATCAAATGTTATTGAGCACAAAGGAAAAGAGAATAAGCTACTTAAAGAATGGAGTAAAAAATATAAAGTTATTTATTTAACAAGTGATTATTCTAATTCAAGTTATAATACAAAAAGAGATAAAAGTATTGAGGTATTAATAGTAAATTATTAAAGGAGGAATTAGAAGTGATAGAATTGAGAAAAATGGAGAATCGAAATTTTAGAACTTTCGGCTGGGTACAAGACCCTAGTGATTTTGAATCTTTAATTAAGGTTGTATCGATATTCGACAACGAATCGGAAACATACAAGGAGTTAATAAATGGTAAAATAGAGCAACTAATAGAAGAAAGAGATGGGAAAAATCATTTTCTAGAAGTATTGAAAAGTGATCCATTAAGAATAAAATATGCGGATTTAGTAGGAACTTCTTTTACACCTAGATCTAGTGCTAGATGTAATGGAATTGTACAAGCTACTGTAAAAGGACAAGTAAGAGATTTTATTAGTGATTGGCCTGCAGATAATTTTGTGAGGTGGGCTCAAGCTTTAGGCTTTATAAAATATAATTATTATGATGATACATTCGAAATTACAACAGAAGGACTTAATTTAACTAGGGCAAAGTCAACAGAAGAATGCAAGGAAATATTAGAAAATGCACTTTTGAGCTATCCACCAGCAGTTAGAATATTAAAATTATTATCAGACGGAAGTGTAAAAACAAAATTTGAATTAGGAAAAGATTTAGGATTTATTGGTGAGGATGGTTTTACTAGTATACCTCAAGATGTTTTAATAATGACTTTAGCAACAACAGAAGATACAAAAGAAAAGAATAAATTGAGAACAGATACAGAAGGTTCTTCTGACAAATATGCTAGAATGATTGCAAAATGGCTATCTAAACTAGGTTTGTTAACACAAGTATCAAAAGAAGTTGAAATTAAAATTGGGGGAAGTACATATAAAGAAAAAATTGGGCAATCTTATATGATTACTGCAAAAGGTATTAGAGCGTTAAATAAAATTAATGGTAGGAGTAAATATAAAAGAATAAGTAAAAATATATCTTGGGAAATGCTTGCAACGAAAGGATTAGATAGAAATTACATAAGAACTAGAAGAGCTTTAATAATAAAAAATTTAGTTGAGAGTAAAAATGGATTAACATTAGGAGAAATAAAAGATAGATTAGAATTACAAGCCATTTCTGAATTATATACTGTAGTAAAGGATGATATAGATGGACTTATAAATATAGGAATTAATATTGAAAGAATAAATGAAAAATATTATTTGAATGATGAAATAAACGATTTTATTATTCCAATAATAGAAAATAGTGAAAAGTCAGAATTTACTATAGAAAAAGATACTTTAAGAGAAAAACTAGATGTACTTTCTCATGAGTATTTATCGTTAGTGGATTTAGCATATGACAGTAATCAAAATAGATTATTTGAAATGAAAACAATTGAATTACTTATTAAAGAATGCAATTATAAAGGAATACATCTAGGAGGCTCAAGAAAGCCAGATGGAATTGTCTATACTGATAATGATTTTAACAATTATGGAGTTATCATTGATACTAAAGCATATTCTAATGGATATAATTTACCTATTTCTCAAGTTGATGAAATGGTTAGATATGTTGAGGAAAATAATAAGAGAGAAAAAGAAAGAAATAATAATGAATGGTGGAAAGAATTTGATGAAAATATAGATACATTTTATTTTTCTTTTATTTCTGGAAAATTTATCGGTAATATAGAGGAAAAATTACAAAGAATAACTATTTTTACAAATGTATATGGAAATGCAATAACTATTGCAACATTATTATATATTGCAAATGAGATAAAGGCCAATAGATTGAATAATATGGATGTTGTTAAGTATTTTGATAATAAGGTTTATTAATCATAAAGAGCAAGAAGCAACTAATTTTACAATGTTAATTCAAGAAAGGAAGTAATAATTATGGATATAAATCCAACCGCAAAAACTATAAAAGAATTACTTTTGTCAGGTAGAAAGTTTGTCATACCAAGGTTTCAAAGAGAATATTGTTGGGATAAAAGAATATCAAAAACTTTTTTTAACGATATATTAAAACAAGTTATTATATCAAATCAAGAAATCAAAACACAATCTTATTTTTTAGGAACAATGTTATTTATAGGAGATTATTATGATGGAACAGATAGTGAAATATATGTAGTAGATGGACAACAAAGATTAACCACAATTACAATTTTATTTTCAGCAATATCTAATAAATTTATAGAATTGGGCGATGAAACTTTAAGTAAAGAGATTTTTAAATATATAATGACTACAAATGATAATGGTGAAGAAGTAAGAATTTTAAGGAGTAAAACACATTATCCATATTTTGCGTATTTTATTCAAGATAGAAAGAAAGAGAACAATATAGAGCCTAATACAGAGGAAGAGAAAAATATATTTGAAATATATAATATGTTTAGTACTTTATTATTAGAGCAAAACATAAAAAAAGAATTAAAAAAAATATATGGATCAAAGGAAATTGATAATTTAAAATACTTAGACTTATTAAAAGCACTACGTGATCAAGTACTAAAATGTATATTTGTTTCTATATCAACAAAGGATAAGGGATGCGCAAATGAAATTTTTGAAATATTAAATTCTAAAGGAAAGCAATTACAATCTATAGATATAATCAAAAATGATATTTGTAAAATTTTAAATGAGGAAGAACCAGTTGATGTTGTAGAAGATAAATGGAATAAAATAAAAGAAATATTGAATAGTAAAAATGAACATGTAGAATTTGAAGTGTTTTTTAGACATTTTTGGACTTCAAAGTATAGAAAAGTAACTAAGAATAATATTGTACAAGATTTTAATAAAAAAATAACAACAAAGGAAGAATGCAAATCATTATTAAATGATTTAATACATGATGCAAATAATTATATTAAAATTTTAAATCCTGAAAGGCAAGACTATGATAATAGACAGGAATACTTTTTTATAGTACAAAGTTTAAAATGTATAAGTGAATACTTTAATATTGTTCAAACACGAATTATCCTATTAGCACTATTAGATTTAAAAGAAAGAGATCTAATAGATCTAAAAGTTTTGAAAAAAGTAATGAATTATATAGAGATATTTCATTATATATATAATTCAGTGTGTTCTTATAGTGCCAATAGAATCGAAAAAATATATTCTACTTTTTCAATAAATGTTAGAAAATGTAATAATAAGACAGAAGTAAAAAATATTATAAAAAGTCAATTAGTAGAGCCTTTAAAGAAACTTGTTCCAATATATGATGATTTTGAAACAAAATTTATTGATCTTACATATAGTAAAAAAGAAAATGCATCTAATATAAAAGCTAAATATGCTTTATATAAAATAAATTCTTTATATGAAAATGAAGAAACTTTTTCTGATAACTGTAGTATAGAGCATATATTATCAGAAGGTAGTGTTGAATTTTCTACTAATATAGGAAATTTAATAGTTCTCGAAACAAAATTAAATGGAGAAGCTGATGCTTTAATGTATTTAGATAAAAAGAGTGTATATAAAAAATCAAAATTAAATTGGGTTTCTAAATTTATAGAAAATTATTCTGAATGGAATGAATCTATGATTAATAATAGAGCAAAAGAAATGGCAAAGATTCTTTATAATAGCTTAGAAATAGAAATATAAAAAATTTTCATATAATGTCTTGCAAAAACTAAAAAGTTATGTTAAATTATAACCATAGAATCAAACTATGAAATATAATTATAAATACAAGCTCGTATTCTTCGCAAACGGAAGTGTCAAACGAGCCATAAATAGCAGATAAGAAATTATCTGTTATTTTTTTATGTTCGCTAGTAATTTAATACTAATTATAGTATACTTATATTAGTAAAGATTTATTTAGAAAGTGGGTAGCAATGATTAAAATATGTGAAATTTGCAATAATAAGTTTGATACTACATCATCTACTAGAATATATTGTTATGATTGTAGTGGTGAATCTACAAGAGATAATTATACAACAAGAAAACATCAAAAGACAATATTGCGAAGAAGTATGAAATTACAAGCAATAAAATTGCTAGGTGGAAAATGTTCTATATGTGGATATAGTAAGTGTGTAGACGTATTGGAATTTCATCATGAAAACCCTGAAATAAAAGAATTCAAATTAGGCTCAGGTAATACAATCTCTTGGAAAGAATATAAGAAAGAAGCTTTAAAATGTATTCTTGTGTGCTCTAATTGTCATAAGGAAATACATAGTGAGATGGGATATAAAATTTAACAATTGTTGACGCATTGAGACGACAATTTGGAAACTTATTGATTTATTAAAAAAGGAGAAAATAAAAGTGGAAAAACAAGAATTATATGATATATGCAAGACTATTATAGAATTGAATAAACAAAGATATATTATAATAAAAGATGAAATAGAAGATATTATAAGAAATGATATAAATGATAATAGACAGATTGAAAGAAAATTAGATGATATGTTAGATATATTATTATTTTATGAAAATGATGATAGTTTACTAACATTTAGAAAACTTTGTAAATATTACTTTAATATAAATTCACAAGCTACAGTAGATTATATCAATTATTATAGAGAGCAAAATGATCCAGAAGGACTGAAATTTGGAAATAGAAAGTAGAGCATGTCTGTACTGTACTAATAGAAAGAGTATCCTAAAAAGTATATTTTGTAGAAATAGTGATTGTAGAATAGGTTTATCTAAACATATATGTATTTAGGAAGAAGATTTAAATAAAAGTTACAAACATAAAAAAGATAGTGTTATTTATCACAAATATTATAGAATGAAAATATTAGCCAAAAGAAAAACTAAATTAAAAAAATAATTATATTTACAAAATAGCTAATAGGATATATAATAAGCCAGAAAGGAAGGCGATAAAAAATGAAAGAAATAGAAATAAAAATAAAAGGAATGGTATGTGGAGGATGTGAAAAAAGAGTAGAAAACGCATTAAAAACAATAGAGGGAATTAAAGAAGTAGTAGCAGACCACACCACAGGAAAAGTAAAAATACAAGCAGAAAGGGACATAGAAAAAGAAACTATAAAAGAAAAAATCGAAGATCTAGACTTCAAAATAGATGAAGAATAATAAAGAGAGAACAGGTTGAAAAAGTAATTCTTTTCCAACCTAATTTGTATTAGAGGAAGGAACATAAGTAATCATGAAAAAAATAATATTAGCAATTGAAGGTATGACATGTAGTGCATGTTCAAATGGACTAGAAAAATACTTAAATAAACAAAACGGAATAATAAACGCATCTGTAAATCTAGTAATGGCAAATGCGACAATAGATTATGATGAAAACATATTAAATCAAGAAAAAATTGAAAAATATGTAAAACAAGCTGGATTTTCAAGTGCAGGAATATTTAAAGAATTTAAAATCGAGAAAAAAAGCAAATCAGAAAAAATAAAATTTGTTATATTTTCAATTTTAGCAATTATATTAATGTATATTTCAATGGGGCAGATGATAAAATTACCAACAATTCCAGTTTTTGATCCACATCAAAATCCTATCACTTATGTAAGTACAATATTTGTATTAACAATATTATTTTTAATATATGGCTGGGATATTTTAAAAAATGGTTATAAAAATCTAATACATAGAGTCCCTAATATGGATACTCTTGTTAGTATTGGAGTTATAAGCAGTTTTTTATATAGTTTATATGGAATGTATATGGTTATAAAAGGAAACCACGAATATGCAATGGACTTATACTTTGAATCATCAGCCATTATTATCTATTTTATAAAACTAGGAAGATATTTAGACGGTATGAGCAAAGATAAGACAAAAGAGGCTATAAAAAAATTAGTAGAAATAACACCAAATACAGCAACAATTGAAGTAAATGGAGTAGAGAAAACAGTAACATTAGATGAAATAAAAAAGGGAACCATAATAATTGCAAAACCTGGCGATAAAATTGCAGTAGATGGCGAAATAATAGAAGGAAAAACACATTTAGACGAGTCATTTATTACAGGAGAGAGCAAACCTGCTTCGAAAAAAGAAGGAGAAAAAGTAATAGCAGGAAGCTTAAATTATGATGGATTTATAAAATATAAAGCGGAAAAAATAGGAAAAGAATCAACAGTATCAGAAATTGTAAGACTAGTTTTAGAAGCTAGTAATACAAAAGCACCAATAGCAAAACTAGCTGATAAAATTTCAGGATATTTTGTTCCAATCGTTATAATTATTGCAGTACTCACATTAATAATATATCTTATTTTAGGATATGATTTATCAATTGCAATAAGTACATTTGTAACAATACTAGTTGTTGCGTGTCCATGTAGTTTAGGTCTTGCAACGCCATTAGCGATTGTAGTTAGTGAAGGAGTTTGTGCAAGTAATGGAATACTAGTTAAAAAAAGTGAAGTATTAGAAAACGCTTCAAAAATCAATACAATTGTTTTCGATAAAACAGGTACATTAACTTATGGTAAATTAAGAATTTCTAAAATTTATAATTATAGTCAACAGGAAGAGGAGAAAGTTATACAATTAGCAGGAAGTATAGAATGTAAATCAGCACATCCAATAGGAAAAGCATTTGTAGAATATATGGAAGAACAAAAAATAGAAAAATTAATAGTAGACGAATTTGAAGATGTACCAGGGTATGGAATAATTGGAAAGATTCAAAATAGACAAATAATATTAGGAAATAACAAAATTGTTGAGAAATATAATATTAAAAATACACATTTAGAAGATGAAAAAGAATTAGCACAAAGCGGAAATAGTATAATATATGTAATCGAAAATCAGGAAATAATTGCTTTAATAGGTGTAAATGATATTGTTAGAAAAAATGCTAAAGAAGTAATAAAACAATTAAATGATAAGCATATTCAAACAATTATGCTTACAGGAGACAACAAACAAACGGCTGAAAAAATAGCTACAGAATTAGGAATTTCTAGGGTTATATCAAATGTTTTACCAGCTGAAAAAGCAGACATGATAAAACAATTAAAACAAGAAAAAAATTATGTAATGATGTGTGGTGACGGTATAAATGACAGCCCAGCACTTGCTAATAGTGATATAGGAGTTAGTGTAAAAAGTGGTACAGATATTGCTATGGATTCATCAGATGTTATCCTAACAAAAAATGATTTAAACAGTATTTTAAAATTGATAAATATTAGCCAAAAGACAGTTAGAAATATAAAACAAAATTTATTCTGGGCATTTTTCTACAATATGTTAATGATTCCGATTGCAATAGGAGTATTAAAACCAATAGGAATTTCTATAAATCCAATGTTTGCAAGCTTAGCGATGATGTTCAGTAGTTTAACTGTAATTTTAAATGCATTAAGACTAAAAAAAGTGTGTAATTAAAAGTTGAATAAGTTTTTGTAATTTAATATATTGGATAATAAAAAAATCATAAAAAATTTATATTATTAATTGATAAGTTGAAAGAAGATGATAATATGCAATTAGCAATAGGACTAGCAATTCCATTTTTAGGAACAGCTTTGGGATCAGCAATGGTATTTTTTATGAAGAATAAAATAAATGGAAAAGTGGAAAAACTATTATTAGGGTTTGCAGCAGGTGTTATGATAGCAGCCTCTATATGGTCACTAATAATTCCTGCTATCAACATGGAAGAACAGCAAGGAGGAATATCTTGGATTCCAGCAGCTATAGGATTCTTGCTAGGTATATTATTTTTACTAATATTAGACAGTGTAATACCACATTTACACTTAAAATCAGATAGACCAGAAGGAGTTCGTGCAAAATTCAAAAAAGTAACAATGTTAGCTTTAGCAGTAACACTTCATAATATACCAGAGGGAATGGCAGTAGGAGTTACTTTTGCAGGAGCTTTAATTGGAAATTCTGGAATCACAATAGCAGGAGCGTTAGCATTAGCATTGGGAATTGCAATACAGAACTTTCCAGAAGGAGCAATTATATCAATGCCTTTAAAAGCAGAAGGAATATCAAAATCAAAAGCATTTTTTTATGGAACTTTATCTGGAATTGTTGAACCAATAGGAGCAATGATTACAATTTTATTAACTAGTGCAATTGAACCAATATTGCCATATATATTATCTTTTGCAGCAGGAGCAATGATATATGTAGTAGTTGAAGAATTAATACCAGAATCACAATCTGGAGAACATTCTAATATTGGTACAATAGGAGTTGCTATTGGATTTGTTATAATGATGATTTTGGATGTAGCTTTAGGATAAAATTTTAAAAATTGAGCATACTTCTATCTATTCTTATGTTATATGTGACTTCAACTAAAATGCGAAAGGAATGAAAATTTTATGAAGAAATTGTATTATAATGGAACAATCATAACTTTGGAAAAAAATAAATATGCTGAAGGTGTTTTGGTAAGCAATGGAATCATAGAAGAAGTATACGAGAGAAAAGAAGATATTCCAAAGGATAGTACAATACAAAAAATAGATTTGCATGGAAAAACTTTAATGCCAGCATTTATAGATGCACATAGTCATATATCAGCATTTAGTACAGCAATGGGAACACAAGATTTAACAACTTGTAATAATATTTATCAAATACAAGAAAAATTGAAAGAATTTATTAAAGAAAATGGAAACTTACAAAAAGACTCTTGGATAATTGGATTTGGATATGACAACAACTATTTAGAGGAAAATAGACATCCAAACAAAGAAGACTTGGATAAAATAACAAAAGATATTCCAATTTTAATAGCTCATAAATCTGGACATTTAGGAATTGCTAATACAAAGGCTTTGAAAGTAATGAAAATTACTAAAGAAACACCAAATCCAGTTGGTGGTAAAATAGGGCATGATGAAAATGGAAACTTAACAGGATATTTAGAAGAAATAGCTTTTCAAAATGCCTCTGAAAAAATAGGAAAACCTTCAATAGAAGTAAAAGCTAGAAATTATCAAAAAGCAGAAAAAATATATTTAAGTTATGGGATTACGACTGTTCAAGACGGACTTACCAAAAAAGATGATTTTGAATTATTAAAATATGTAAGTGATAATAATTTAATGAAAACAGATGTAATTAGTTATATTGATTTAAAGGATAATGCAGAAATTTTAGAAAAAGAGCAAAGATTTCAGTATGTAAAACATTTAAAAATAGGAGGATTTAAACTAATTTTAGATGGTTCTCCACAAGGGAGAACAGCATGGCTTCGTAAGCCATATCAAAACGAAGAAAATTATAGAGGATATCCAATTTATCAAAATGAAGATTTAAGGGAGAAAATCGGAAAAGCTCTATCATTAAGACAACAAGTATTAGTACATTGTAATGGGGATGCAGCTTGTGAACAAATGGTAGAAGTTTATGAAAAATTTTTTGGACAAGAACTATTTAAACCAGTTATGATACATGCACAATTATTGGGAAAGGATCAAATACAAAAAATAAAAAAATTAGGAATTATTCCTTCATTTTTTGTTGCTCATACATTTTATTGGGGAGATATTCATATAAAAAATTTAGGAGAAAGAGCATATCATATAAGTCCAACAAATAGTTGCTTAAAAGAAAATATAATATTCACTTTACATCAAGATACTCCTGTTATTCTTCCAAATATGTTTGAAACGATTTGGTGTGCTGTAAATAGGAAAACAAAGGAAGGAATTGTATTAGGAGAAGACGAGAAAATTCCTGTAATAGAAGCTTTAAAAGCTGTTACTATCAATGTAGCTTATCAGTATAATGAGCAAGACTTAAAAGGGAGCATAAAAAAAGGAAAAATAGCTGATTTTATTATTATAGACAAAAATCCTTTAGAAATAGATTCTGACGAATTAAAAGAAATACAAATTTTAAAAACAATAAAAGACGGAATAGTGGTATATTCAAAGGAATAAATTCAAAATAATATTAAAATTAATATCAAAATTTAAAAAAGAGGGATAGAATGTATAAAATTGCAATAGTAGAAGATGACAGAGAAATTAGAGAAGAACTAGCTATATTGTTGAAAAATGCTGGATATCAAATAAATCAAATCAACAATTTTGAAAATGTAGAACAACAAATATTAGAAAATGAATATGATTTAATTTTATTAGATGTAAACTTACCAAATATAAATGGATATGAAATATGTAGTAAAATACGAACAAAATCTAAAATACCTATCATTTTTGTAACAAGTAGAAATAATTCTATGGATGAATTAAATGGAATTATACTTGGTGGAGATGATTATATTGAAAAGCCATATAATGTGCCAATTTTACTTGCAAGGATACAAAATTTGTTGAAAAGAACTTACGATAGAGAAGAAAACGAAAGTAGATTAGAATATAAAGGAATTGAATTAGATATTCTAAAATCGCAAATATATTTTCAATATAAAGAAATAGAATTGACTAAAACAGAAATAAAGACATTGTACTATCTTTTTAAACATTCAGACAAAATTGTACCAAGAGCAGATATTATTGACTATTTGTGGGACAACGAAGTATATGCAGATGATAATAGTTTAAGTGTAATAATTACTAGATTAAGAGAAAAATTAAAAGAAATAGGAGTAGAAAATTTAATAGAAACAAAGAGAGGTCAAGGGTATAAACTATGAATTTTATAAGATATATTAAGGATAGAATAAATTATATATTAAGCTTTATTCTATTTTGTATTGTAATAATAGGATATCTACATAGTATGCAAATTAATAATAATGTTATTATTACTGTAATGATTATATCTGTAATATTTTGCTTTGTTTCTTTTTTTATTACATATTATAAAAAAAACAAGTATATAAAATCATTGCAAAATATAATAGATAATTTAGAAGAAAAATATTTGATTTCAGAAGTAATGGACAAGCGTTATTTCAGTAGCTCTAATGTTTAGTTTTAATGCCATAGCAGTTTCAGAAGATATAATAGATTTATCTTCGATGATGAAAAATTTTGCAAAGGCAATATCAGTAATTAGTTTTATTATTATTGCTGTAATGGCTTGGTTGATAAACTATATAATGAAATTTATGATAGAAAAGAGAAGTAAAGAGTTTGGAACATATCAAATACTAGGAATAGAGAAAAAAGACATTGGTAATATGTTTACATTAGAAAATATTATTATAGGTATAGTTGCATTTTTAGTAGGTGTTGCAGTAGGGATTGCTCTATACCAAGTGTTTACATCTATTATCATGAATATTTTTAATCAGCCATACAAAATAAGTATAGTATTTGACATAAAAGCAGTAGGAATGACTGCAGTATATTTTTTTGGGATATTTTTATTAGTCTTGTTAAATAATAGAAGAAAAATAAAAAAGACAAAAGTATATGATTTACTATATGCTGATAAAGTTAACGAAAATAATATTATAAAAACATCTAAAGGAAATATCATTATGTTTATTATATCTATAATATTACTAATTATAGCATTAATAAGTATAAGAGATAACTTTATGGATGGAAGTAATTTGTCTGCAAGCGAAATTATGTTAGAAGTTATTTTAATCATTATAGGAATTTATATGTTTTATAGAAGTGTATCTAGCTTCATGGTACAATGGTATTTAAAAAATAAATCCAGAAAGTATAAAAAAGACAACATGTTTTTATATAGAAATTTAACTTCAAAAATAAATACAATGAGCATTACCATGGCTACAATTGCGTTTTTATTTACAGTTATATTAATAGGTGGAAATGTAGCATTATTGCTAAATGATTTATTAAACAATGAAATAGAAATGGAATATCCGTTTGAGATTATGATTAGTTCATCAGAACCAGATTTTTCTTTATATAAGGACTATATTGAAAAAAATGCTAGAATTAAAGAAATGTATGAATATAGAATATATGATATTCCAGAAATAGGCATACATAAAGCATTAAAAAATACTATGTTTGAAGGAAGATACTATAAGGAAATAGATAGTGTAATAGGAATAACAGATTACAATAAATTAAGAGAAATGTTAGGTTATGAAAAAATAGAATTAAAAGATAATGAGGTAGTGTTACAATGTTTAAAAACAGCAGAGGAGATTTTTAGTAACTATATTCAACAAAATCCTGTAATTAATATTGATAATAAAGAATTTACGATAAAAGAAGTAATGTCAGAAAATTTGGCACAAGTTAGTTTTAATGGCTATACATACTGTATAGTAGTGCCTGATAATTTTATAGAAACTATTAAACAACAGGAAGCAAGTATAAAAAATGAAGATTTGCAAGATGTAGATTATACAGCAAATTTTAATTATAAGTTAGTTGTTCAAACAGAAGAACAAACGAGTGAAGAATTTTATACTGGCTTGAGTGAACTTATAAAAACAGAGAAAAGAGATGTTATAGCAGAATATAATGGAGAAAAAGAAGAATACAGTATAGAATATTCTCTAGCAGATGTAAGAACAAGAGGAAAAAGAAGCAATGAAACAAAATCATTTTTTACAATTATTTCATTTTTAGCTTTTTATGTGGCTTTAATTTTTGTAATGGCATCTGCTACGTTATTAGCAGTACAACAACTAAGTGATTCAGAAAAATACAAATATAGATATGAAATATTAAAAAAATTAGGAGTAGATGAATTAGAAATTAACGGAATAATTTTCAAACAATTATTAGTTTATTTTGTTTTGCATATAATAATACCAATTTTCATAAGTATACCTGCTACTATATTTATAGGAAATATTTTTACAATAGCTATCACAATGCAAGAGATATGGCAAAACATTGGGTTAGTAATTGGCATGTTTACATTAGTATATGGAATTTACTTTATTGCAACAGATATACAGTTTAGTAGAAATATTAATGGAGATTGGTAAGGAGAGGAAGTGAGTATATGAGTAGAAAGCATAAAATAAAAATATTTAAAATTATATTACTAATAATTGTTGCAGCAATACTATTGGGATTAATAATATACCTATTTCCAGTAATGAAAGATTTATCAACAGTTGAAGGACAAATTGCTTTTAAAGATAAAGTGAGTGCTTCAGGAATAATTGGAATTTTGACTTTATTCGGACTTCAAGTAGCTCAAATATTTCTAATTATTGTACCAGGTGAACCTATTGAAATATTAGCAGGTATGTGTTATGGTAGTATAGGTGGAACAATTTTTATAATGATATCAGCCTGCATTATATCTATAACAATATTCTTTTTGGTAAGAAAATTTGGAAGAAAATTTGTGTACGATTTTTGCGATAGAGAAAAAGTGAGAAAAATAGAAAATCATAAATTATTTCAAAATCCTAAAAAGATTGAAATGATAATGTTTATTCTATTCTTAATACCAGGAACACCAAAAGATTTGTTAGTATACATAGCAGGACTTTTACCAATTAAACCATTAAAATTTGTTGTGATTTCTACTTTTGCTAGATTTCCGTCTGTAATTTCTTCTACTTTAGCAGGAGAAAATCTAGCAATAGGAGATTGGAAAATGGGATTAATATTATATGCTATAATTTTTGTACTTGTTGGAATAGTAATTTTAGTTATAAATCATTTTGATAAAGATAAAACAACAGATGAAATATTAAAAACAATTAAATAGAGTAGAACTAATTTTTAAGAGATTTATGATATAAAAAAGAGAGGGGACGATGCAAAAATGACTGAAAAGGAAAAAATGTTAGCAGGGGAACTATATGATGCGAATTATAATAAAGATTTAATAAAAGAAAGAGAAAAAGTAAAAGATTTATGTTACGAATATAATCAATTAAAGCCGTCAAAACATGACGAGCAAAGAAAAATTATGAAAAAAATCTTAGGAAAAACAAAAGAAAAATTTTGGATTGAACCACCATTTATGTGTGATTATGGATATAATATAGAAATAGGAGAGAATTTCTATTCAAATCATAATCTCATTATTTTAGATGCAAACAAAGTAAAATTTGGAGATAATGTATTTATAGCACCTAATTGTGGATTTTATACTGCTGGACATCCATTAGATTATGAACAAAGAAATCAAGGTTTAGAATATGCAAAGCCAATAGAAATTGGTAATAATGTATGGATTGGTGGAAATGTAGTTGTATTGCCAGGAGTAACAATAGGAGATAATTGTGTTATTGGAGCAGGGAGTATTGTAACAAAAGATATTCCTGAAAATAGTGTTGCTGTTGGTAATCCATGCAAAGTAATAAAAAATTTGAATGTTGTGGACGTGCCAAATAGTTCAAAAACAGAATAAAAATGACAGATTTTTTATACAATAGGAAAGCTATCCTTTCCTATTGTATAAAAGTCGCTGCGCTCCAGCGAATGCACACAATTTTACTTGCGTAAAATTGGCGCAGAACAAATTTACGGAAAGCCAACGAGAAAAGATTAAATTAGTACGAATTTTAAGGCTTTTCGATTTGTTCTTAAATAAGTGGAATATGGTGATGAGAAATTGCAAAATAAGAATCTCATTGCCGTATTTTTTTGCACGTATAAACTGTTACATTAATATTCAAAAAAACGAAAAAACACTTGACAATTGAATAAGTATTCAATTATAATAAAGTAAAGTTGAATATATATTCAATCATTAAAAGAATAAAATATACAAAGAAAGGAAAGGTGAAACAAATGTCGAAAAATGAATTTATTTGTGATTGCAATATCATACATGAAGATGTTGTAAAAGACACATTAAGTAAAATGCCAGAAGGAGATTTATTTAATAAATTAGCAGAATTTTTTAAGATAATAGGAGATACCACAAGGACAAAAATATTATTCGCATTAGACCAAAACGAAATGTGTGTATGTGATATAGCAAATGTATTAGGAATGAGTAAATCTTCTATTTCACATCAGTTGGGAACACTAAGAAGGTCTGGAATTGTAAAGTGTAGGAAAGTAGGAAAAGAAGTTTACTATATGTTAGATGACGAGCATGTAAAAGGGGTTTTTGAAGTAGGTATTGAACATATAGAACATAAAAAGTAATTTAAATAAAATTAAAATTATTTACAGAATTTATTTAACAGTTATAGTACAAATGTAAAAGATTTAATTTAAAGAGAGGATAGGGATTTATTATGAAAAAGAATTTTAAATTAATAGGATTAGACTGTGCAAATTGTGCAGCACAAATAGAAAATGCTATTCAGAAAATAGATGGTGTAAAAAATGCATCTGTAAGTTTTATGACGGGAAAATTAATGCTAGAATGTGAAGATAATTCTCAAGATGAAATATTAAAAAAAGTTAAAAAAGTTGTAAAGAGAGAAGAACCAGATGTTGAAGTAAAAGAGCTTTAGAAGAATGGTTAAAGGTATTTTGTAAATATTAGGAAGGATATAAGATAGATATGAAAAAGAGATTAATAAAAATTATAATAGCATTGATATTATTTATTGTTTCATTAACAATAAACTTTTCTAACGAATGGATAAACAAAGGAATATATATTGTTAGTTACTTAATAGTAGGTTTTGATATTGTCAAAAAAGCAGTGAGAAATATATTCAGAGGAAAAGTTTTTGACGAAAATTTTCTAATGACAGTTGCAACAATAGGAGCATTTGCAATAGGAGAATTTCCAGAAGCGGTAGCAGTTATGCTATTTTATCAAGTAGGAGAATTATTCCAGAGTTATGCTGTTGATAAATCAAGAAAATCAATTGCAAATTTAATGGATATTAGACCAGATTATGCGAATTTAAAGACTGAAAATAAAATTGAAAAGGTTAATCCAGAAGAAGTAAAAATAGGACAAGAAATTTTAGTAAAACCAGGTGAAAAGATTCCATTAGACGGAACAATTACAGAAGGAAAATCAATGATTGATACATCAGCATTGACAGGAGAATCTGTACCAAGAGAAGTAAAAATAGGAGAAAATATTTTAAGTGGATGTATTAATAAAACAGGATTATTAACAATAAAAGTAACAAAGGAATTTGGTGAATCAACAGTTAGTAAAATATTAGATTTAGTAGAAAATGCAAGTAGTAAAAAAGCTAAATCTGAAAACTTTATTAGCAAATTTGCTAAATATTATACACCAATAGTAGTTATAATAGCAATTGCACTAGCTATTATACCACCATTTATTTTTAAAAATGGAGAATTTATAGATTGGCTATATAGAGCATTAACATTTTTAGTTGTTTCTTGTCCATGTGCTTTAGTTATATCAATTCCATTAGGTTTTTTTGGAGGAATTGGAGGAGCTTCAAAACAAGGAATACTAGTAAAAGGAAGTAATTACTTAGAAGCATTGTCACAAACAGAAATAGTCGTATTTGATAAGACAGGGACTTTAACACAAGGTGTTTTTGAAGTGCAAAAAGTTAACCCAATAGGAATTTCAGAGGATGAATTATTGAAGATGACAGCATTTGCTGAAAATTATTCAAATCATCCAATAGCAACATCTATAAAAAAAGCGTATAGAAAAGAAATCAAAAATGAAACGATATTAAAAACTGAAGAGCTTTCTGGTTTAGGAGTAGAAGCAAAAATTGAAGGAAAAGAAGTTTTAGTAGGTAATGAAAAATTGATGCAAGAAAAGGGAATATCATATACAAAATGTGAAGATATTGGAACAATTGTATATGTCGCAATAGATGAACAATTTGTAGGAACAATTGTCATTTCAGATAAAATAAAAGAAGATTCACAAAATGCAATAAAAAATTTAAAGGAAATGAATATAAAGAAGATTGTTATGCTAACAGGAGATAAAAAAGAGGTTAGTGAAAACATTGCAAAGAAACTGGGAATTGACCAGGTATACTCGGAATTATTGCCTGATGGAAAGGTACAAAAAGTAGAAGAGCTGTTAAAAGAAAAGAGTGAAAAAGGAAAATTAGCATTTGTAGGAGATGGAATAAATGATGCACCAGTTATAGCTTTAGCAGATATAGGAATTGCCATGGGAGGTTTAGGTTCTGATAGTAGCATAGAAGCAGCTGATGTTGTTATTATGACAGATGAACCTTCTAAAATTGAAAACGCTATAAAAATTTCTAAAAAAACAATGCGAATTGTAAAAGAAAATATAATATTTGCAATAGCAATAAAAATAGGAGTACTTTTGTTAAGTGCAATCGGATTATCAACAATGTGGGAAGCGGTTTTTGCAGATGTTGGAGTTTCTGTAATTGCTATAATTAATTCTTTAAGGGCTTTAAAAACAAATTAATTTTTAAGATAAATGATGTACATTACCAAAAAAATATAATATAATGATAAAGGAAATTGTGCCATTGGGGACGTGTTTGTTTGGCACAAAATAATATATTAAAATAAATGTTTATTATTTAAATATTTCAAAGGAATATATTTTGTGCCAAACAAACACGTCCCCAATGGCACAATTTCAAGGAAGGAATGTGATAAAATATGAAAACCATGTTAGTTAATGGTAGTCCAAATAGCAAAGGGTGTACATATACAGCATTAAAAGAAATTGAAAAAGTATTAAATGAACAAGAAATTGAAACAGAAATATTTTGGATAGGAGCAAAACCTATTTCTGGATGTGTAGGTTGTAAAAAATGTCTGGAAACGGGAAAATGCTTTATAGATGACAAAGTAAACGAATTTTTGGATAAAGTGCCAGAAACAGATGCTTTTGTTTTTGGAACACCAGTCCACTTTGCAGCAGCTTCAGGAATGATAACTTCATTTATGGATAGAGTTTTTTATGGAAGAAGACAACTATTTTCTAATAAATTAGGTGCATCTATTACGAGTTGTAGAAGAGGGGGAGCAACAGCAACTTTAGACCAAATTAATAAATATTTTGGAATTAGTAATATGCCAATTGTATCATCACAATATTGGAATATGGTACATGGAAATACACCAGATGAAGTTTTGAAAGATGAAGAAGGAATGCAAACAATGAGAACATTAGGAAATAATATAGCATGGTTATTAAAGAGTATAGAAGCTGGTAGAAAAGCAGGAATAAAAGAACCTGAAAGAGAGAGAATTATTCAAACTAATTTTATAAGATAATAATATTATTAGTGCATATTAAAAAGGAATGAGATAAAAAATGGACGAACCAATAGGAATTTTTGATTCAGGGATAGGTGGAGTGACTGTATTAAAAGAAATTGTAAAGATTTTACCTAAAGAAAATTATATTTATTATAGTGACTCTGCTAATAATCCCTATGGTGATAAAAAAGATAGTGAGATTATAGAAATATGTGATAAAATTGTAAACAAATTAATTAATGAAAAATGTAAAGCAATAGTGATTGCATGTAATACAGCAAGTGCAAAAGCATCAAAATATTTAAGAGAAAAATATAAAAATATACCAATTATTGCAATAGAACCAGCATATAAAATGGTATATGACAATTCTTATGAAAAGCCAACTTTAGTAATGGCAACGAAAGGAACAATAGAAAGTGAAAAATTTAATTTATTGTTCAAAAAGTATAACAATCATAAGACATATTTGCTTCCATGTATTGGACTAGCTGATATTATAGAAAGCGGAGATACAAATAAAATAAAAAATTACTTGAATAAAAATTTAGGGATATATAAAAACAGAATAGAAAATGTAGTACTGGGATGTACGCATTATCCACTAATAAAAAAAGAAATTATGCAATCACTAGGAGATGAAATACAATTTTTTGATGGGGCAACTAGTTTAGCAAGGCATTTGAAGAATATCTTAGAAGAAAAAGAAATGTTAAATAAAAAGAAGAATAAAAATCAAAATATAATTTTTATTGATACAAGCACTAAAAAAGATATAAGAGTATTGAAAGAAAAAAGATTTTATGAATATTTAAAAAAAGATTTGTAATAGTTTAATGTCAATGTGGAATTATTACAAAGATTAGAGAAAATTTGACTAAAAGCCGTTTATATATTAAAATAGGACATGTATTTTATTAATTGAAAAATTATGGAGGGCAATATGTTAAACTTTTTAAAAGGAATAGTAGTAGGAATTGGAGGAATAGCACCTGGACTAAGTGGAAGTGTATTATTGGTAATATTAGGACTATATCAAAAAACTATAACGGCAATAGGGACACTATTTAAAGATTTTAAGAGAAATTTAATATTCCTATTTCCTTTATTTTTAGGTTTTGGTGTAGGAGTAATTATATTTAGTAAAATAGTTGATTTTTTATTAGGCAATTTTGAAATGTATACAAGATTTACTTTTCTAGGACTAGTATTAGGAACAATACCACTTTTTTATAAAGAGGTAAAAAAAGAGGGATTTAGCAAAAAATATTACTTAGTAATATTAATATCTGCATGTATAGGATTTAGTTTATTTTTCTTTAATAAAGGATTATTTCCAGAAATAACAAATCCAAATATATTTCAATCAATATTATTAGGAATAGCAGTTGCAGGTTCTTCAATAATTCCAGGAGTAGATAGTGCGGTAATATTATCTTCTTTAGGATTGTATGAACTATATGTAGAATCTATAGCAAACTTTAATTTATCAGTTTTAATACCGGCAGGAGTTGGCTTAGTAATAGGAGTATTAATAATATCATTTTTAATAAACAAATTAATAAGTAAATTTTATACAGCAACATTTTCAGTAATATTTGGACTATTTTTATCAATAATTCCAAATGTTTTAAATGAAAGTTGTACACTTGGATTTAATATAAGTTCAGTTATTTCTATTTTATTAGTAATAATAGGATTTGGAGTATCATATTTCTTAGGAGATATAAAAGGAAATATAGAAAAAATAAAATTATGGTTTAAAACTTTAAAAAAGACCACAAGTACAAAAACAGTAAAAAAATTAACAGAATAATTTTAATAACAAATTTATAAATGAAAATTTGCACAAACTATTTGAAAAGTTATAAAATTTCGAATTTTACACATAATTAATATATGAATAATGAAAAAACAATTAAACAAAAAAAGGAAGGATTGGCTTTTGATATTAGAAATAGTATTCATTATATTAGGCTTTTTATTTTTAATAAAAGGTGCTGACTTTTTAGTGAAATCAGCCACAAGTATAGCTAAAAAATTCGGATTATCAGAAATGTTAATAGGATTAACAATAGTAGCAATTGGAACATCTTTGCCAGAAATATTTATAACACTGACATCTGCACTAGAAGGACATTCAGATTTAATAATTGGCAATGCAATAGGCAGTTGTATTTGTAATTTTTTGTTAGTTATAGGAATAACAAGTTTAGTAAAACCCATAAAATTGGATAAAAGAATTGTAAAAATACATTTACCGATAGTGATTCTAGCTATGGTTTTGTTATTATTTTTAGGAAATATAAATAAATTTATAGAGATTCAAACAAATGCAAGGTGGCAAGGAATTGCACTGATTGTATATACAGTATTATATATTTTGTATACAATATATGAAGAAAAAAAAGCAAAAAATACAAAAATAGTTAAAGAAATCAGAGATGAAGTGGAATCTATGGAGTTATATTCATCATATAAAATTATTATTTATATGATTTTAGGAATATTAGGATTAAAATTTGGTTCTGATTTTGTTGTTGATAACTCAATACTAATAGCACGAGAACTAGGATTGTCAGAAAGATTTATAGGAATGACAATAGTAGCAATTGGAACATCTTTGCCAGAGATAATAACAGGAATTGTAGCAGCAAGAAAAGACGAATCAGATTTACTATTAGGTAATGTAACAGGTTCTAATATTTTAAATTTATGTTTATTAATTGGCTTAGGAGCGATAGTCAATCCATTAATATTTGCTACAAATTTTAATAATAGTTTAATAATTTTAATAATAATAACAATATTGTTGCAATTAATGGTAACAATAAATAAAAGAAGTGAGTTAGATAGAAAAAGAGGATTTTTACTAGTAATGCTATATATGATGTATATACTGATTATGATATAAGCATTTTTGAAAAATAAAAATATAAAGAATTTATTGAAATAAAAAATTGAATAAAAAAGGAATGAAAAATGGAATTAAGAGATGTAAAAACAAAAATAATAGGGAAAAATGTAAAATACTTTAAAGAAATATCATCTACACATATATATGCAAAAGAACTTGTAATTAATATGTTAGATAAAGAAAAAAATAAAAGTGTAGTAGTCATAGCAGATAAGCAGACAAATGGAATTGGTACAAAAGGAAGAAATTGGTATACAGGTAGCGGAAAAAATATAGCTATGACAATTATACTAAATCCAAAATGTAAAATTAAACAATTAGAAAACCTAACATTTGAAATTGCCGAAAGTATGCAGAAAGCTATTTGGGACTTATATAATATTAAATTAGAGATTAAAGAACCAAATGACTTAATGTTGAACAATAAAAAGATAGGAGGAATTTTAACTGAAATTAACACAATAGGAGAGAAAGTTAATTATTTGTTAATTAGTATAGGTTTTAATGTTAATGAAGAAAATTTTTCAAAAGAAGTGGAAAATATAGCAACATCATTAAAAAAAGAACATAAAGATAAACAGGAATTTAGTAGAAAAGAAATTATTGCTGAATTTTTAGAACGATTAGAAGAACAATTATTAGAGAAAAGAATAGGACTGTAAATAGAATTATGAACAGGTTCTATTTTTTTTTTTAGTTAATATAATTGAATAGAAAAGAATAAGTGTATTGGAGGAATGATAATGGATATAGCAAAGCAAATAGGCAAAGGAGTAGGAATTTCTTTTTTAGTAACAATAATTCTGCTATTTCTTTTTTCTGTAATTCTTACGTTTTCAGAAGTAGGAGAAAATGTTATAAATCCTGTTATAATCATAATAACAGCTATTAGTATATTAATAGGAAGTTCTATTGGAAATATGAAGATAAAGAAAAAAGGCTTATTAAATGGAGGATTAATAGGAGGTTTATATATCCTTATAATTTATTTTACATCAAGTATGTTAAATTGGCATTTTGGATTGGAGTTACAATCTATTATTATGATTATAGCTGGTGTGGTTTTTGGAATAATCGGAGGAATTATAGGAGTTAATAAAAAATGATTTTGCCATTGGGGACGTGTTCGTTTGGCAATTTTCTGCCAGAAGGGACAGGTTCGTTTATCAATTTTGTTTCTAAAAGAGTATAACAATAATAATTTACAAAATGTCTCGGCGGCATTACAAGTTTTAGAAAATTTAAAACTCCAGAGATGAGCCTCTTCACTTAGTGCAACCTCATCTCTGGAGTTTAATATTTTCTATAAAACTTTTCAATTGCATTCGCCATTTTGTAAATTATTATTGTTATACTCTTGAAGGCAAATTTAAATTATTTAACGAACCTGTCCCTTCTGGCAGAAAATTGCCAAACGAACACGTCCCCAATGGCAAAATCATAAAATGTCGAGCATTGTCAAATTTTGCGATGAAATATGATAAATTTTTCAAAAACAATATTGACATAATGAATATATATAAGTATAATTTGGTTAGATTTTCATATTTTAAAATTATAAAATTTCATATTTTTAGTTTCAACTTTTAATTTTATGTAAGATTTTAAAGAATTTTGCTTCTAAATTTCTAGATTTTGAAAATTTAAATTTCTTAAGTCGTAATATTCAAAACTAAAATTAAAATCCAAAATAGAAGGGAGGTTTGCGTATATTGACTAATAAAAAGAAAATTTTAATAATACTAGCTATAATTTCTGCTATTATAGTTTCATTTATTGGAGGACAATCATTTGCAAAATATATTTCAGAAGTTAAAGGACATGGAGTAGCAGAAGTTGCTAGTTGGAGCTTTAAAGTAAATGGACAAGAAGAACAAACCCAAACGATACAACTTACTTCAACTTATGATAATAAAACACTAGTAAATAATAAAATTGCTCCTGGAACAAAAGGCAGTTTTAACATAATTATTGATGCTAATGGTTCTGATGTAGGCATAGATTATACAGTAAAAATAGCTAATGAACAAAATAAACCTAATAATTTGAAGTTTATATATGAAGATGTAGAGTATAATACTATAACAGAATTAGAAAAAGTTCTTTCAGGAACAATAAATGCTGACGATAAAAATAAAGAAAGAACATTGACAATTGATTGGATTTGGAAATATGAAACAGGAAGTAATGCTACACAAATTGCAGAAAATGATGCAATTGACACAAATGACGGAAAAACAATAACTGATTATACTTTCGATGTTATTGTTTCTGGTGTTCAAGTAATGCCACAAGATGCATAAGTAAAAAAATATGAAATTTATAATTTGAAATATGAAAACACTAATTTTTAATTTTGTCAACTTAAAATTAATTAAGAACAATGAGGGCTTCAAACCAAAATATTGCTATATAGTTAAAATAAGTATTAATGAGAAAAGTAAATAATGAATTTTAAAAATTAATCGATACAGAAAATATTTAAGAAGCCCCAAATTGCTCTAGTAAAAGCTTTATAATTATAAGAAAGGCGGATTTAATGAAAAAAATAGATAAATTAAAAAATAAAAAAAGAGAATTAACATTAATTATTGTAATAATGATAGTACTTACTTTATTTTTTACAGGATATAGTATAGGAAAGGGATTAGCGGATACAACAATAAAGACAAGGGCAGAAATAGCAGAACCTATACTTGTTGTAGAAAATGGTGAACATATTAATATAATGGGTGCTACAAATGAAGGTGTATATGACTTTAAGGTCAAGAATTTCAATAATGAAGGAAAAATAACACAAGTGAATTTAGAGTATACAATTGAAATAATTTCTAATACGGATGAAAGCATAATTTTTAAATTATATAAAAACGAAAATGAAATAGAATTAGAAAATAATAAAACTAAAAAAATGATGTTGTTTACAAATGGACAACAGGAAGATAAATATAAATTGGAAATTTTATATGATAAAACGAAAGTAAATTCTATTTCAGATATTATAGAAGATGTTCAAATTAAAGTACATTCTGAACAAGTAAAAGTGTAAGGAGGTACAAACCATAAAAAAGAAAAAAACAATTATTTTAATTATTCTAATAATTACAGTGATAATTATATTACTTTTTCAATTCAAAAATAAAAATTTAAAGTCAAATTTTCAAGATTATTTGTTATTTTTTAAACTATATGGAGATAGTAAAAGCTCTAATATTCAAGTCGATAAATTAATTAATAAAGAAACAATTAAAAGTATTGATACAGATGAAAATATAGCAAGATATTACTTTGATGTGGCATATAAGAATACAGACTTCAAAGATATTAATTTAACAGAAACAATTGATTCTAAAACCTTGATAAACGAAAAAATTGCACCTGGTACAAAAGGCGAATTTGAAATTATATTGACTACTAATCAAAACTTAAAATATAAAATAGAATTTAAAAGCCAAAATGAAAAACCTTATAACTTAAAATTTAAACTAAAAGATACAGAACAAGAGTATAGAACGTTGGAAGAGCTTCAAAAAGAAATGCAAGGCGAAATTCATGTTAATGAAACAAAAAAAATAAATGTAAGTTGGGAATGGAAGTATGAAAGTGATGAAAAAAATTTAAAATCACAAGATATGCAGGATGCTTTAGATGGAAATAAAATTCAAAAATATAATTTTACAATAAATGTTTTAGGAGAAGAAATATAAATTATAGAAAAGAATGTCAAATTAAAGAAATGTAAGACTTTGATGAATATCTTACATATTATTATATAAGAAAGGAGAAAAAAGATGCGAAACTTAAAAAAGATATTGTTGTTAATTATAATATTTATAACTGTCATATCAATGAATTCATTTGTGCAAGGAAAATATATTTTTGAATATACAAGTACTGTTGCTAAAATTGATATTGATAGAAATCCTCCTAAAATTGAATTAATAAGTATATCGAACACAAATACAGGATATGAAAAATATGCAAATAAAACACACACTATAACAGTTAAAGTAAAAGTGATTGAAAAAAATATTAAAGAGAATCTATTTAATAAAAATACTATAATAGCAAACATCGAAAATACTAGAGTAAATCCTGAACAACTTGAAATAAAAGAAATAGAAAAAACATCAGATTCAATAGTATATGATATTATATTAAAACAATTAAATGGAAATGGAGACTTAGTTATAAAGATACCAGAAGGCACGATTGTAGATAAATCTTTTAATGTTAATCAGGAAAAGATAATTAACACAAATATAATTATAGATAATATTGCACCAAGTGCTAATTTTCAGGAAAAGGTTATTACTGATGGTAAGGTAGAAGCAAATATAAATTTAAGTGAACAGATAAGACCAGTAGAAGGTTGGAATTTATCTAATTTAACATTAAAAAAAGTATTTACTAATAATGTTATATATGAATTAAAAGTAATTGATTTTGCTCAAAATGAAACAAAAGTACAGATAAATATATCTAAGGCGACAAATGTGGAATTAATATTTGCATCACATAATTCTGAAATAGGATGGACATTTGGACATACAAATTATGATATTGCAGGAAAAGAGGCAATATTAAGAAAGCATCCAGATTATAAGACTGAAGCTTTAGCTTTTAGACTTAAAGGAAACATAGATAAAGATTTTGTTAGAGTAAGGGCTTTTGTATATTCACATTGGGGACAAGGAAGTAAAGCCGTATGTGGAGATTCTGGAATGATATATAGTTATGGACAAAATCCAAGTACTACTACATGGAAGACAATGAATTCTACAGATTTAGTTACACTTAACGGAGAAAAATATTTCCAATTTGGTGGAAGCAAAATTAATATATATAATAGAACAGATATTAATGGAAAAAATCCTATACCAGAAGAAGTTGCAAATAGGCATCCTTATGGAATTTCAGCAATTACGATGTCTTTAAAAGATTATTCATATTATTCTATTTTATATCAAATTTTAGTTGATAAAGTGGGTTGGCTAGAACCTTGTTCCGACGGACAAGAAACAAAATATAGCTATGATAAACCAATGACAGCTATAAGGGTTACTTTAGTTCCTAAAACAGAGAAAAAGTATATTTTAGAAAAGTGGAAACAAGATGTGGGAACATTTAATGTTAATAATTAAGTATAGTTTATGTGCAACAAGTATGCTACCAATAGTTTATTTTTAATGATTTAAATAAAAGTTAAAGATAGAATATTTGGATTTTATAAAGAATGTAACAATAAAGTGTAATAGTTCAGAGGTTAACGGAAATTATATTCTTTGCCATTGACCTCTAAATTGTTACAAAAAATTAAATAAATTCAATAAAAACTATTGTAAAAATTTAAATATATTTGTTATAATATACGTATATTGGGGTATCGCCAAGCGGTAAGGCATCGGACTCTGACTCCGACATTCCGTAGGTTCGAATCCTACTACCCCAGCCAAACAAACATTATACGAACACAAAAAGTTCATATAATATCAACCAAGATATAATTGGGGGCATGCAAATGAAAAATTTAGCAAAGAAAATGAAAAAAGAACAGAGGGCTATAACGTTGATATCTTTAGTTATTACGATAGTAATTCTATTAATATTAGCAACAATAGGGATTGGTGCAGGAATAGAAACAATAAATTCTTCAAAATTGACAAAATTTAATACAGAAATGAAAATAATGCAATTAAAAGCGAATGAATGGTATGATGAATATAATTCTGCAAAAAGTGATGAAGAAAAACAAGAAATAATAAATAGAGGGGAAAGTATTGTTTCAGGAGAAGGACAATCAGAGGTTGTAAAACAAGCTAATAAAGTCTTTTCATTAGAAGAATCAGGAATAGTTTTTAATGATACAGATCAAATAAGAGAGGATTATAGATATTACAGCAATCAGAAACTTAAAAATTTGGGTGTAGATGGAGTAGAACAAGATTTTTTTGTTAATATAAAAAATAGAACTGTTGTAAGCTATGAAGGTTTATCATATAAAGGAGAAACGTATTATACAATTTCTCAATTGCCTCAAATGGATATATATAATGTGGATTATGAGAGTCAAAGTGATGTGGAATTTGATTTAGAAACGAAAATATCAGAAGATGGAAAGCAAGAATTATATGTGAAAAATATAAAGTCAAATGGATATATAAATAAATGGCAGATAAGATATAAATTAAAAGAAGATACTGAATGGAAAACTACAGAAACATTTAAAGGAAGTGAGTATACAGTAAAAGTTGATAAAAGCGGATTATATGAAGTACAAGTGTTCAATGATAATGACATTTTTTCAGAAATAAAAGAGAGTGGAATAAATATTGTTACTGACAATTTGTTTTTATACTATGATGCAAAATTAAATGCTGGTAACAACCATAATGCAAGTACGACAACATGGAAAGATTTGAGCGGGAATAATCGTGATGGAACAGTAATTGGAACACCAACTTGGGAAGAAGATAAATTGATTTTCGATGGTGTAGATGATTATATTGACACGGGAATAATACAAAATGACTTAGGTCAAAGTATAACGATACAAACAATAGTTAATTTTCAAGAAATTGCGAATTATAGAGGGATATATGGATATCATAGTGCAGGTGGATCAACATATATAGGAATAATGTCGCAGTGTAATGGTGATAAAATTCAATTCGTTATGTACACAGGAAGTAGTACTGGAACAGCAGAAATTGAAATAGATAAAAATATTTTATATAACAAAAATGTTCAAATAACTGTTGTAATGGAAGGCAAAAAAGGTATCAAACTTTATTTGAATGGAAAATTATATGGAGAAATGTCTACTACAGAAAGCTTAAATTTATATACGAATATGAATTTTGTAATAGCTAAATCATTTAATGATGATAACAGGTACTTTAAAGGAACAATGTCAAACTTTAGAGTCTATAAAAAAGCATTGACAGATTCTGAGATACAGCAAAATTATAAAGCAGATATACAAAGATATGACTTAGATACAATAGAATAAAAATGATCAAAAACAAACATTATAATTACAAAGCAAAATAAAAATGCAAATTGATATGTAATTATAGTGTTTTTTTATAGATAAAACTTTACTTTTCCTATAATTTACTATATAATATACAAGAAATAAAGAAAAGAGGAGAGATAAGGTTGAAAAATAATTATTTAATTCTTTTCCAACCAGAATTGTGCCTTCAGAAAGGAATGTGATTAAACATGCAAGAAAACCAAAACAACAATAATCAAACAGAAGAATTAGACATAAATCATCTAATGCAAATAAGAAGAGAAAAATTAAAAGAACTACAAGAACAAGGAAAAGATCCATATCAAATAACAAAATATAAAAGAACAAATACAGCAGGAGAAATAAAAGCAAACTACGAAAAATTCGAACAAAAGGATGTAACTGTTGCAGGAAGAATAATAGCAAAAAGAATAATGGGAAAAGCATCATTTTGTACAATACAAGACAGTGATGAAAAAATACAAAGTTATGTAAGTATAAATGACCTAGGAGAAGAAAGTTATAAAGAATTTAAAACATTTGATATAGGAGACATAATAGGAATAACAGGATTTGTATTTAAAACAAGAACAGAAGAAATATCAGTACATGCAAAAGAGGTAACATTACTATCTAAATCATTAAGACCATTGCCAGAAAAATTCCATGGATTAAAAGATCCTGATTTAAGATATAGACAAAGATATACAGACCTAATTGTAAATCCAGAAGTAAAAGAAACATTTGTATTAAGAAGTAAAATAATTAGTAATATAAGAAAAATTTTAGAAGAAAGAGGATATCTAGAAGTAGAAACACCAATATTAAACACAATATCAGGAGGAGCAACAGCAAGACCATTTATAACACACCATAATTCATTAAACATAGATATGTATTTAAGAATAGCACTAGAATTAAATTTGAAGAGATTAATTGTTGGCGGATTTGATAGAGTATATGAAATAGGAAGAGTATTCAGAAATGAGGGAATGGATATAAGACATAACCCTGAATTTACAATGCTTGAATTATACGCTGCATATCAGGATTATCATGATATGATGGACATCACAGAAGAGTTATTTTCAAGAACAGCAAAAGAAATATTAGGAACAACAAAAATAACATATCAAGGACAAGAAATTGATTTAAAACCAGGCTGGAAAAGAATTAGCATGATAGAGGCAATAAAAGAAACAACAGGTATTGATTTTAATACTATAAACACAGATGAAGAAGCAGTAGCTTTAGCAAAAGAAAAAAGATTAGAAATAGCTGATAAAACAAAGGAAACAAGAGGAGATGTAATAAGCCTATTCTTTGACGAATATGTGGAAAAAACATTAATTCAACCAACATTCATATATGACTATCCAGTAGAAATATCACCACTTGCAAAGAAAAGTGCAAAAGATAAAAGAATGACAGAAAGATTTGAAGTATTTATATGTGGAAGAGAATATGGAAATGCTTTTTCTGAATTAAATGACCCAATAGACCAATATGAGAGATTTAAAAAACAAGTAGAAGCAAGAGAAGCTGGTGATGATGAAGCTGGAATGATGGACGAAGACTATATCCAAGCACTAGAAATAGGATTACCACCAACAGGAGGATTAGGAATAGGAATAGATAGATTTGTAATGTTACTTACAGATGCAGCATCAATTAGAGACGTATTATTATTCCCAACAATGAAGCCAATTAACAATTAATAAGATAAAAAAATGTGAAAATATCTGCAAAAATTTATGATGATAGTGTTATATTAAGCATAAATGATGCTATACAGTCTAAATATATAAATAGCTAATTTCACAAAGGGGAAGAAAAGGAGAAAGTGAATGTTTAATTTTTCATTTGATAAAAGGATGATTTATATAATAATAGCAGTATTAGTATTAGGAGCATTAGCAAGATATATCGCTAATCCTGATCTATTATTTGCATTACTATTAAGTGTACCAGGTGTACTAATAGCAATTACATTTCATGAGTTTGCACACGCATTTGCAGCTGATAAATTGGGAGATGACACTGCAAGAAGAGAAGGAAGGCTAAGTCTAAATCCATTTGATCATTTAGATCCAATAGGTTCATTAATGTTATTATTTGCGGGATTCGGATGGGGAAAGCCTGTACACGTAAATCCTACAAAATACACTAGAAAGATGTCAATGGAAAAGGGAGAAGCAATTGTATCAATAGCAGGACCATTAATGAACTTCTTATTAGCAATAATATTTACTTTGATTTATTGTGCGATATTTAAATTTGCAGGAGCAAATTTTATACTATCAACAGAAGGAGATATAATAACAAGAATAATAGGTGCAGCAATTTCTATCAATATAGGATTAGGAGTATTTAACTTAATACCATTGCCACCATTAGACGGATCAAAAGTAATAATGCCATTTTTACCATATAAAGCAAAAAACTGGTTTATAAATAATGAAAGTCTATTTTATATTATATTTGTAGTAATATGGATAACAGGAATAGCAGGGTATATAATAACACCAGTAATAGATATAGTAAGTAATGGAATACTGTCATTAGGAACAGCAATATTTAATCTATAAATATTATAATTTAAATAATATAACCTATTAAGGCTATCAGAAAGTCTTAAGGGAGGAATGTAGTAGAAAATGAAAAAAGATATATATACATTAGGAATAGAATCAAGTTGTGATGAAACCTCTGTATCAGTTGTAAAAAACGGTAGAGAGGTTCTATCTAACATAATAGACACACAAATACCCATTCATGAAAAATATGGGGGAGTAGTTCCAGAAATAGCTTCAAGAAATCATATTGAAGCTATTTCTAGAGTTACTAAAAAAGCATTAGAAGAAGCAAAAATAACATTAAATGAAATAGATGCTGTAACGCCAACTTATGGACCAGGGCTAGTAGGGGCTTTATTAGTAGGACTATCATACGCTAAAGCTTTAAGTTTTGCCATAAATAAACCATTAGTAGGAGTAAACCATATAGAAGGACATATAGCAGCAAACTATATAACGTATAAAGAATTAGAACCTCCATTTATATGTGTTATGATGTCAGGAGGAAATACACAAATTATATATGTAAAAGACTATACGAAATTTGAAGTATTACGGAAAAACAAGAGATGATGCAATAGGAGAAGCATTTGATAAAGTAGCAAGAGTAGTAGGTTTAGGATACCCAGGAGGCCCAAAGGTAGATAATTTGGCTAAACAGGGAAAACCAATAATAAATTTACCTAGAACTCATTTTCAAGAAGATACATTAGATTTTAGCTTTAGCGGAATAAAAACAGCAGTTATAAATTTGCATCATAAAGAGCCAGATATCAATAAGGCGGATTTGTGTGCAAGTTTCCAAAAAACAATTACAGAAACATTATTAGAAAATGTAGAAAAAGCAATAAAAAATACAAGAGTAAATACAATTGCCTTAGCTGGTGGTGTGAGTGCTAATAGCTATATTAGAGGTCAGTTTTTAAATTTAGAAAATCAAGGAATTAAAGTTTATATGCCAGATTTAAAATTATGTACAGATAATGCAGCTATGATAGCATCAGCGGGATATTATCAATATATAAATGGTAAGAGAGATGACTTAAATTTAAATGCAATACCAAACTTAAAGCTTGTGCAAAATGTATTTTGTGCCAAAAAAACACGTCCCTAATGGCACAAAAGAAAGGAAAAAAATATGTCAATATATGTAATAGGAGATTTACACTTATCTTTTCAAGAAAATAAGCCAATGAACATTTTTGGTGAAAATTGGAAAGACCACGAAATAAAAATAAAAGAGAACTGGTTAAAAAAAGTAAAAAATGATGATCTAGTAGTATTACCAGGAGATTTTTCATGGGCTATGTATCTGCAAAATACATATAAAGACTTTAAATACTTGAGCGAATTACCAGGCAAAAAGATATTATTAAAAGGAAACCATGATTATTGGTGGACGACTGTTACAAGTATGAGAAATTTTTTAAAAGAAAATGGAATTGAAAATATAGAATTTTTATATAATAGCTGTTATGAATTCGAAAAAACTATTATTGTAGGGACAAGAGGCTGGAATATAAGTGATGAAGCAGATGATAAGAAGATGATAAAAAGGGAAGCTTTAAGATTAGAAATGTCAATAAAAAAGGCTTTAGAGAAGTTGCAAGATGAACCTGAACAAAAAACAGTTATTGCTTTTATGCACTTTCCACCAATTACATATAAAAACTTAGTAAATAATGAAATGAATGAATTTATAAAAATTTTATTAGAAAATAACATAAAAAAATGCTATTATGGACATTTGCATGGAAGTTCTATCAATGAGGCTGTTGAAGGACAATATTTTGGAATAGATTTTAAGTTAGTAAGTGCAGATAGTTTAAATTTTGAGTTGCTAAAAATTGTTTGATTTTTAAAATATGTTTTTGAATAAGAAAAATCGAGTTTTTCTTATTCAAGAACATCGCTTCGCTCTGATACTGCACACAAATATTCCACGCACATTCAAATCTGATGCATTAAATTATATTTTTTGCTATTGACCTCTGAACTGTTACACAAATGCCGAAACTTAAATAAAAAATAAATTGACAAAATTTTAAACTATTGATAATATATAAATACAAATTAAACGGAGGAAGAAATGTTGATATATCCAAATGTATATTTAAGAAATGTACAAGAAATAACAATAGAATTTTTACAAAAAAATAAGATAAAAGCATTAATATTAGATGTTGATAATACTTTAATTGATTATCAAAAAAATTTGTCTGATAGTATTATAGAATGGGTAAAAGATTTAAAAGGCCAAGGAACAAAGTTATATATATTATCAAATACAAATCATAAGGAAAAAGTGGAAAAAGTTGCGAAAACTTTGGAGATTCCATATAAAAATCTTGCAAAAAAACCATTTAAAAGCGGATTTTTACAAGTACAGAAAATTTTAAAAGAAAAACCTGAAAATATAGGAGTTGTAGGAGACCAAATATTTACAGATGTCATTGGAGGAAATAGATGTAACATGTTTACTATTTTAGTGGATCCAATAGATAGAAAAGATTATTGGTATACAGCATGGAAAAGGCCAATTGAAAATAAAATTAAACAGAAATTTATAAATAAATCAACAAAGGAGAAATAATATGAAAATTATTTCCATATCTATTAGAACTTTAAGTAAAGCAAGAAAGGATTGGATTTAAAATGTATATAAATGATGTGCATATAGCCTACTATATTGGAGCTGTAATATTAAGTCTAATAGTAGGTCAACTTGTAGATTGGGCGAATAAAAGATTACCAGAATATAAAAGTTTTATATCAAAAGATATTTTTCAGGAATATAAAGTGAAATTTAAGCCAAATTATATATTAATGCTAGTTATAGCTATAATATATGTAACATTATTATATTTTTACGGAATAAAAGATACATTAATTGCAAATTTAGATTTAATAAAATATATGATATTAGCACCAATGTTATTGTCAGCATTTATAATAGATTATAAATATCAAATAATACCAAATAGATTAAATCTAACTATTTTTGAAGTAGGCCTTATTTTTGCATTTTTATATGGATTATCAAGTGTAGCAATTACAATAAACATGTTACTTGGAATGTTTGCTGGTGCAGGAATATTCTTATTGATAACACTAGTTGGTGGAATGTTTTATGGAAAAGAAGCAATGGGATTTGGTGATGTCAAATTAATGGGAGCATTAGGACTATTTTTTGGATTATCAAATATCATCATTATAACTTTAGTCTCTTTTTTAATTGGTGCAGTCTTAAGTGTAATTTTATTGTTAACTAAGATAAAAAAATCAGATGAATATATTCCATTTGGACCATTTATAGTAATAGCAACTTTTATTAGCATGTATGTACCTTTTGAAACAATAAAGACATTTTTAATGCAAGTATTTACACTTGGAATGTATAAATAGAAGGAATAAAAATCGTAGTAAGTATATATAATAATAAAATGAAAAAAGAAAATAGAAGCGGAGGATGTAAAAATGAATCCTAAGTTACAATGGTTAAGAAATAAAATGTCAAGTTTAGATTTGCAGGGGATTATAATTTCAAATCCAGTTAATATAAGATACTTAACAAATATAGATGCAGAAGGTGTTTTATTATTAACTAGAAAAGAAAATATATACATAACAGATGGAAGATATATTGAGTATGTTCATAGTACATTAACTTTATATGATGAGATAATAGTTTATAATATCACAGATGTTTCAAGAGATGACTACGAAAACTTTTTTATGTTTTGTGAAAATGTGGGGTTTGAAGAAAATTATTTGACATACTCAAAATATAAAGAATATATTAGAAAATATAAAATCAACAACTTTGTAGAAACAGAAAGTATAATTGAAAAACAAAGAATGATAAAAGATGAAGAAGAAATACGTGAAATGCAAAAAGCAGCTGAAATAACAGATGATTGTTTTTCATATATTTTGACATATATAAAGCCAGGAATGACAGAGAAACAAATTGCAGATGAAATAGAAAATTATTTTAGAAGAAGAACAGACGGATTGGCATTTGAAACAATTGTAGCATCAGGAGAAAATACATCAAAACCACATGCAGTTCCAACAGAAAGAAAAATACAAAAACAAGATATTATTACAATTGACATGGGGTGTAGAGTAAATGGATATTGTTCAGATATGACAAGAACATTTTTTGTTGGTAGTGTACCAGAAGAAGTAAAACCTATTTATGATTTAGTTTTGAAAAATCAAGTTCAAACAATAGAGCAAATGAAAGATGGAGAAAACACAAGATTGTTGACTAAAATGGTAGAAAATGATTTTAAATTAAATGGCTATGATTTAATACATAGTCTTGGTCATGGTGTTGGTCTTGAAATACATGAGGCACCATATATTAATTACAAGTCAGATTTACCTTTAAAAGAGAATATGGTGGTTACAAATGAACCCGGCATTTATATTCCAGGAAAGTTTGGCGTTAGAATAGAAGATACAGTTCAAATAACAAAATTTGGATGTATAAGTTTAACAAAATCTGAGAAAAATTATATTATCATATAAATTGATATAAAATTTCAATGGAGTAATTTTTCGAAATTCGGAGGAGTTATAACTTTTTGAGTTAGCTCCGAATGTGCCGCGGAATAGATGTATAAATTCTTAGTTTAAAATAACTGAGGAAGCGTGATTAACGAGAGGCTCGGTTATTTTAAACATAGAATTTATAGTCTATGGAGCAAGCCGAGGAGCTAACTCAAAAAGTTATAACTCCTCCGAATGCTAAAAAGTTATGTATAACAATTTAAAAAGTATTGATTTTTAGCTAAAAATGTAGTAAAATTGATAAAGCTTTATAATTTATAGGGAAAAATATAAAATGATTTAGAGAATTGAAAGGAGAAATTAATATGGCATCAGTATATTCAGCAGGAGATTTTAGAAATGGAACAACATTTGAAATGGAAGGAAATGTATATAGAGTAGTAGAATTTCAACATGTAAAACCAGGAAAGGGATCAGCTTTTGTAAGAACAAAACTAAAAAATGTAATTACAGGAGCAACATTGGAAAAAACATTTAATCCTTCAGATAAATATCCAGCAGCAGAAATAGAAAAAAAGGCAATGCAATATTTATATAATGACGGAGGGTTATATTATTTCATGGACAATGAAACTTATGACCAAATGCCTTTAAACGAAGATCAATTAGGAGACTGTTTAAAATATTTAAAGGAGAATATGGAAGTTACTATATTATCATATAAAGGTAATGTATTTGCAGTAGAACCACCTACATTTGTTGAATTAGAAGTTACATATACTGAACCTGGATTTAGTGGAAATACAACAACAACATCAGGAAAGCCAGCTAAATTAGAAACAGGTTTAGAAATTCAAGTACCATTATTCATAAATATTGGAGACATTATTAGAATAGATACAAGAACATGTGAATATATGGAAAGAGTATAAGAAAGGTGAGGCGTTAATGGCAATACTAAAAGATGAGTATCAAAAATTTTTAGAAGACATAGAGAAGAATATAAAAGATCCAGATGATTTATTATATATAAAGCAAAGAGTAGCAGCTTTTTTAGATATTGTTTTAACTCAAATGGATTATTTAATAGACTATAAAGAAGATAAAATGGCTAAATTAGAACAGACACAAAAAGAATTAAATAGCAAGTTAAGCAAAATGCAAGAAGTGATTGACAATATCGAAAAAGACATTTATTCAGAAGACGGATTTGATTTTGAAATTGTTTGTCCATATTGTAATTATGAATTTGTAATTGATGTTGATGAAAATAAGACAGAAATTCAATGTCCGGAATGTCAAAATATCATAGAATTAGATTGGTCAGGAAATCTAGATGATGATGCAGAAAATGGATGTAATGGAGACTGTCATGGATGTAATGGTTGTGATGATCAAGAAAATGATGAAGATAACCAGGATAATGAAGACGACATGTAAAATAGAGTTAAATAGCAAATTGATTACAAGTAAATAAATATTATTAAAGTAAAATCTTGAAAAAGAAAACTATAAATTGTGTAAGAAAAGTGCCGATATAATTAAATGGCACTTTTTTTCTACAATAGGAAAGCCAACGAGAAAAGATTAAATTAGTACGAATTTTAAGGCTTTCCGATATGTTCTTTAATAGGAAAAATCGAGTTTTCCTATTAAAGAACATCGCTTTACTCTAAGACTGCACACAATTTTACTTGCGTAATATTGGCACATCCTAAAAATAATTCAAAGGATTTTGATATTTGCCGTCTAATCTAATACCTAAATGTAAATGAGGACCAGTAGTAGCACCATTTGTGGGGTTACCATTGCTATCAAAATATTGATTTCCTTTTACACCATAAACATTTTTTGGCCCGACATATCCTATAACTTGTCCTTGTTTTACTTTATCACCTACATTAACAATAAAATTAGGATCACAATGGCAATATGTAACTCTAATATTATCAAAAGAAAGTGTTATAGTATATCCACCAGCACCTAGAAATTGTCTGAAAGTAATTTCGCCATCTGCAACAGCTATAAATTTTGTGCCTTGAGGAGCAGGAATATCAATGCCAGAATGGGAAGAAGAAGCACCGACTTGTAGGAGAAACTCGTTTACCAAAATACGAACTTATTCTAGTATAACCAGGTAATGGCCAAACAAAACCGTCTGGATTAAAATCAATAATTTCAAAATTTTCAGGAAAGCTTTGAGAAAATCCATAAGTATCTAATGTTGGAATAAAAAATATACAAATAAAAAGTATAAGAAAAATAAATATTAAAATAAATTTTTTTAATATATCAAAAATAAGATCACCTACTTTTTTAATTTTATTTGAAAAGTGAAAGACAACGAGAAAAGATAAAGTTAGTACAAATATTAAGGCTTTCTGATTTGTTAAAATTAATATCAGAAGGGATGTTAATTTTAAAGAAATAATAGAGTTTTTATGAATAAAAAGTAAAAAATAATAAAATTGGCAGGAGTAGAAGGATTCGAACCCTCACAAGCGGTTTTGGAGACCGATGTGCTACCATTAACACTATACTCCTATATACTTTCTAGTTACGAACAACTATAATCTTAACACAAAAAATTCAAATTGGCAATATTTTTTATAAAAAATGTTGACTTTTTAAAATAATGGTAATAAAATATATGAAATCAAATAAAAAATATTACGATGAAAAAGAAAAAATACTGTAAAATTTATTCAAAGAGAACTGATGACGGTGAGATATCAGTAATAAATAAGTATGGGGAGCTTTGGAGTAATTATCAATTAAGGTGCTTAAATTAGAGATGTATCTAATTTAAGAATTAGGGTGGAAACGCGGAAGAACTTTCGTCCCTAGCTAAGTTATTTTAGTTTAGCTAAGGAGGAAAGTTTTTTATATTCTAGAAAAATATTATTAATTTAAACATACTTTGAAAAATATGCAAAAAAAAATTTTTTTTAGAATATAAGGAAATACTCTAGCTAAAAAAGGAGGAATTATTATGTTAAAATCAATGGAAACATTAGTTGCACTATGTAAAAACAGAGGATTTATTTATCCAGGATCAGAAATTTATGGGGGATTAGCAAATACTTGGGATTATGGACCTTTAGGTTGTGAATTAAAAAATAATGTAAAAAATGCTTGGAGAAAAAAATTCATTCAAGAACAGCCTAATATTGTAGGATTAGATGCTGCAATATTAATGAATCCTGAAACATGGGTAGCATCAGGTCATGTTGGCGGTTTTTCAGATCCATTAATAGATTGTAAAGAATGTAAAACTAGACATAGAGCAGATAAATTAATAGAAGAATGGGCACACGAACAAGGCAAAGACATGATAGCAGACGGAATGACAGATAAACAATTAACTGACTTCATTGCAGAAAATAAAATTCCATGTCCTTCATGTGGAAAAACAAATTTTACAGATATAAGAAAATTCAATCTAATGTTTAAAACATTTCAAGGAGTTACAGAAGATTCAACTTCAACTGTTTATTTAAGACCAGAAACAGCACAAGGAATATTTGTAGATTTCAAAAATGTGTTAAGAACTTCAAGAAAGAAGATGCCAATGGGAATAGCACAAATAGGAAAAGCATTTAGAAATGAAATAACTCCAGGTAATTTTATATTTAGGACAAGAGAATTTGAGCAAATGGAATTAGAATTTTTCTGTAAACCAGGAACAGACTTAGAATGGCATAAATATTGGAAAGACTATTGTGAAAATTGGTTGTTAAGTTTAGGTATGAAAAAAGAAAATATACGTTTAAGAGATCATTCACCAGAAGAACTAGTATTTTATAGTAAAGCAACAACAGATATAGAATTTGCATTTCCATTTGGATGGGGAGAATTATGGGGAATTGCAGATAGAACAGACTACGATTTAACACAACATATAAATCATTCAAAACAAGACTTGTCATATCAAGATCCAGAAACAAACGAAAAATATGTACCTTATGTAATAGAGCCATCACTTGGTGCAGATAGAGTAGTTTTAGCATTTTTATGTAATGCTTACGACGAAGAAGAAATAGCTGAGGGAGACACAAGAGCTGTATTGCATTTACATCCAGCTTTGGCACCATATAAAGTAGCTGTATTGCCATTATCTAAAAAGTTATCAGATAAGGCAGAAGAGGTATACACGAAGTTGTCTAAAAAGTTTATGTGTGATTATGATGTTTCTGGTAGTATCGGAAAACGTTATAGGAGAGAAGATGAAATAGGAACACCTTACTGTGTAACAGTAGATTTTGATACATTAGAAGATGATACTGTTACAATTAGAGATAGAGATACTATGGAACAGGTTAGAGTAAAAATTGATGAATTAGAAAATTGGATAAGTGAAAAAATTGAATTTTAATTAGGAGAATATCTTAAACTAGAAAACAATAAATTTCTATTTTAAGGTATTTTTTTATTGCTTTATGTGGATATAAACCGGAAAAAAATAAAAAAATGTGGTTTTTAGCTCGTGGACAAGAAATAATATGAGATATAAAATTATAAAAACTAGTAACAACAAGGGAACATAATTTTAATCATGAAGTAGAAAATAAAAGTACAAATGAATATTTTTAGCTGAATAAATAAAAACTAGTAAAAGTAGAAATGAACAAATGAAGGGAGAAGTTTAAAAGTGAAGAGATTAAAAAAAATATGTACTAAAAAGGAATTTTTAAAAGAAAATCTTAAAAGAGATAAAGCTATAACGTTGATAGCTTTGGTAATTACAATTATGATTTTGTTATAAATCTAAGAAAAATTAATAGCAGAATTTGACTAAAAAATAAAATTATGCGAAAACCTAAAAATAATATATGAAACTAAAAAAAATTTTTATGAAACGTCAAAAGTGAAACATGAGCAACACTCCAAGGCGTTTCATAAATTAAAAAAAGTATTATTATAAATGATTTTAAAGCTATTATATAAAATTATAATTTTCGCTCATATAAATCATTAATGAAAACATCTCGTTCCTCAAAATTGTCAACAAAGCCTATTTTGGCGATGTTGTCATTAACACCTTGAATCCAAACAGGTCTATTTTCATAAAATACATCAAACTTTTCATCATTATTTAAAATAGTATTAATTCTATTTATATCCATAAAAACTACCGTTCCTTTCTTTTTTGTTTTTCTAAGGTTTGCAAATATTAATTATGAAAGCTAAAGATTTTCAACCTTGTATATTTTTTAAACTTCTATTTAAAGTATATCCAGAATAAAAATAAATATAACTAAATTATTACGATGAATGTGCCTGAAAGTATTTTTAGTTTGACTAATTAAAACTTTTAAGATAAAATAAAAAATGTAACAAAAAAAAGACGGAATTGGTTGGTACGATTCTAATATTCCAAAAAGTGGAACGATTTGGAGTGTCCCCAACGTTCCAAAATGAAAGGAAAGTGATTTAATATGCAGATAAAATATCAAGAGAAAACAATGGAAATAGATAAACCAATAACAATAAAAGAATTATTAAAAGACGAAATAGAAAAAAATGAATACCGTGTTGTAGCAGCAAAGTTTAATAATGAATATAAAAATCTTCAATTTCAAATAAAAGAAGATGGAATTATAGAATTAATAGATTTATCACAAAAAGAAGGAATGAAGGTTTATATAAGAACACTAACGTATATAGCAGGAAAAGCTTTTGAAAAAATTTGTCCAGGAGAAAAGATGACAGTTAATTATCAACTAGCAAATTCAATGTTTTATGATGCTGACAGAGTAGAAATAGATGATGAATTTATACAAAAAATGAACAAAGAAATGAAAAGCATTGTTGAGAAAGATTTACCAATTAAACAAGTTGTTATGAATAGAGAGGAAGCTAAAGAATTTTACGAAAGGACAGATAGCTCAAAAGGAAGGCTTCAATTTGATTTAGAGGAAAATCAAGAAATTTTCATGTATTATTGTGAAGATTATTATAATTATTGCTATGGAACTTTGGCAGATCAAACTGGATATGTTAATATTTTTAGAGTAGAAAAATATAATGACGGTTTTTTAATAAGATATCCAAGCCTTAAAACTCCAAATAAATTGTCTATCGGAAGAGATACAAAAAAATTGGCTTGGGCATTAGAAGAGTATGAAGATTTGCACAGAATTTTGAATGTTAATACTGTATATAAGTTAAATACTGCAATTAAAGAAGATAGAATAAAAGATGTTATTTTATTAGCAGAAGCATTGCATGAAAAGAAGATTGCAGACATGGCAGACGAAATTGCTAAAAACAGAAAAATAAAAATGATATTAATTGCAGGACCGTCTTCATCAGGAAAGACTACTTTTGCTCAAAGATTAGGAATTCAGTTAAGATTGAATGCAATAAAACCTGTGACAATTTCTGTTGATAATTATTTTGTTGAAAGAAAAGATACTCCAAAAGATGAAAATGGAAATTATGATTTTGAATGTTTAGAAGCAATAGATTTAGAATTATTTAATACTCATTTGACCAAATTATTACACGGAGAAGAAGTTGAAATTCCAGAATTTGATTTTCTTGAAGGAACAAAAAGATATAAAGGCAAAAAGCTAAAAATGGAAGATGATGAAGTTTTAGTAATAGAAGGTATTCATTGTCTAAATGATAAATTAACACAAACTATACCACAAGAACAAAAATATAAAATTTATATAAGTGCATTAACTGTTTTGAATATGGACAGATTTAATAGGATATCAACAACAGATAATAGATTGTTGAGAAGGATTGTTAGAGATTATCAATTTAGAGGATATTCAGCAAAACATACATTAAAAGCTTGGGATAGTGTTAATAAAGGAGAAGAGAAAAATATTTTTCCATTTCAAGAGGAAGCAAATTGTATATTTAACACTTCACTAATTTATGAAATAGGAGCTTTAAAGCCAATAGTTATGCCATTGCTACAAGAAATTACAAAAGAAGAACCAGAGCATGCAGAAGCAGAAAGATTAATTAATTTGGTAAGATATTTTGAACCAATACCAGCTGAATATGTGCCAAATAATTCTTTATTAAAGGAATTTTTAGGTGGGGGAGATTTTAAATATTAGTTACAATTCACAAATGATAGGATAATACAAATATTGAATAAATCAATAAAACAATTTATTATACGAGAAAGGTAATAAGTAAAAAATGAATTCAAGAAATTTTACAGAAATAGATGAAGAATTTATATGTGATAATTGTGGAAAAAAAGTTCCAAAATTGGGATATTCTTGTAGAAATCATTGCCCTTATTGTTTACATTCTAAACATGTTGATAAAAATCCTGGAGATAGAGCTGAAGAGTGCCATGGGGATTTAGAACCTATTGGACTAGAAATTAATAACAAAAAAGGATATGTTATTATATTTAAATGTAAAAAATGTGGAATGATAAGAAGAAATAAAGCAGCAAAAGATGATAATATGGACTTAATTATTCAATTAAGTAGTAGATAAATTTTATTATTTACAGAGTATATAATGAGTGAAAAAATGTTGATATATTAATATGTAATTGATTATATAAAAGGGAGAAAAATCATTTTTCTCCCTTTTATGGATGTTATACAAATTTGTTTAAATTACCACTTGTATAATCTTTTCCTTCAAAACGATTTCCAGACTTCACTGTACGAATAATTTCATTTATTCTATTAATATCTTCGTCTAAAATATCTATACGTACAAAATTAGTTGGAAAATCATTAGGAGATATAGAAGTTATTTTACTATTAAAAATAGTTGTAACTGTTTGAATATTATCAGGCAATATTCTAAACTTCATATTCAATCTATCTTTTAGATAATAGATTTTGTCATTAGTACATCTTTGTAGGCAATTAGGGTAACACTTATCAGTTTCACCAAGTAAACAATAATTAATATTTAATAAAGGAGTTTTACCATATACGATTAATTCTCCGTCAATGCAAGAATTTTTATATAATTCTAGTATTGAATCTTTATCTAGCTCAGGGGATATAGTAAAGCGAGAAACTCCTAGTTCATGTAATTCTGAAATAGTATAATTATTAAAAATATTAAACGTATAATTTGCTATAAGTTCAAACCTTTTATTTACTTCTTTAAACAAGTCTCCTAATAATTTTATATTACATATATTAGTAATTACAAATCCTTTAATATTATATTTTCCAATTGCATTTTCAACATTATTATATAAAAGATTTTTATAATTACCTTTTATAATTGTAGGCATAGATATGTATAAATTAGCTTTATCATTAAGGCTTTTCAAAATGTTAGAATATCTTTTATCAGAAAAATATTTTAAAGGTATATAAATATTATCAACAATATCCAATTTTGAATAATCAAAATCTAATTTTAAAATATTTAGTAGTAAAGATGTCTTTTTAGATAAAGATGTTTCTTCATTAAGCCTATTTGAACTTGCTAAAGTTTCTATTATATATTGCTTATCATTTTGAATCATAACACTTTTTATTGTGTTTTGCCCAATTTCTTTGTTTGTAGAATTGTTTGTCATATTTCGTTCACCATTTTGGATAATATGGTTATAGACCAATTCTAAACCAATTCTTCTTAATTCATTTAAAATACTTAATTTAGGCAAAAAGATATTATCATCCATATCTATATTAATATTTTTAAATTTAAAAGGAGTATTTGTTGTTTTTTGAATTTGTTTTATAACAGTGTCTTTGCTTAAAGGCTTATTTTTTGCTTCAGTAGGACAGAAATCTAATAAACAGTTAATATTTAAGCCTTTATAGGCATTTAATTTATTTGCTGAAAATATATTAATAGAAATAGGTTGGCCTTTTTTTAAAGTTACTTTACAATTAAGCAATATTTTTTTATGTTCCTTTTTATAACTTTCTTCTGCAAGTTTATTCAAGTTTTTAGAATACATTTTATAAATTTTATCACCTAAATTGATATTACCTTTCATTCTTCCAATTGTAATTGTTTCTTTAGGTGATGCAGAATGAATATTTTGTTTTTCTTTCATTAATTCAGAAACATTATATAATCCAGACTCATTTTCTAAAGAAATAGTATCTCCAATTTCTAGGTTTTCATTTGCCTTAAGTGTAATGTATCCTTTAGTAGGATTATATTTTTGCACGATTCCTAAAAACAATCCCATATTGCTAGGATTTTTCTTAAAAACTAAATTTCTATTTGGATTATTATCTAAATGCCCAGAAGATGACATTCCTCTGTTAAATACTTGTAATAAATCTTTTTGTTCAGCTTCATCAATAGTATAATCTGTTTTAGATAAAGCTAAATCTAGATATTTTCTATATATTTTTGTAACTGTTGCTACATATTCAGGAGACTTTGTTCTTCCTTCAATTTTTAAACAACTAACACCGGCATCTATTAATCTAGGAAGATATTCTAATCCACATAAATCACGAGTATTTAGTAAATAACCACTGTCAATTGTTTTATTATTTTCAAGTAGAGAAAATGGGAGCCTACATGGACCTGCACACTTACCACGATTTCCAGAACGGCCACCAAGTATACTAGAAAATAGGCATTGACCAGAATATGAAATACATAATGCACCATGTATAAAACATTCGATTTCAATGTCAGTATTTTTACAAATATATTCGATTTCATTAATAGAGAGTTCTCTGGATAAAACTACTCTTTTAAATCCAAGTTTTTGAAGTTCTAAAGCACCATTTAAATTATGTACAGTCATTTGTGTACTAGCATGGATAGGTAAATCAGGAAAAGTTTTTATTAATTTCATTGCTAGTCCTAAATCTTGAACAATAATAGCATCAATTCCATATAAATAGGCTTTTTTGGCTAACTCAAAAGCTTCTTTAAATTCATTGTTCTTTATTAGTGTATTAAGAGCTAAATTAGTTTTTACTCCACGAATTTTTGCATAATCTATAGCTTTTTTTAGTTCAGCTAAATCAAAATTAGATGCAAAAGCTCTTGCACTAAATAAACTTGAGCCTAGATATACACTATCGGCACCATTTTGTACAGCAGCTTTTAGACATTCAAAATCTCCAGCTGGCGATAAAAGTTCAATCATAACAAATTCAATTCCTTTCTTGATTTATTCTATAGATAAACATAATGCTAAATATAAATGTACTGTAATTGATGCAATCAATAATTAACTTGTTGTATATATTTACATTATACCACAAAAAAACAATAAATACTACAAAATTTGTTGACGCACAAAAAACATAATGATATAATATGGACATGAAAAATACTTGAAAAATATGAAGAAAATATATAAACGAAAGATTTTTGGAGGAGAAACTTATGCAGAAGTTAAAGAGTCTTTTTTCAATACTCATTATTTTTATATTATTATTAACTAGTTTGTTTATTTTTGGAACAAACAAATCTTATGCTTTGACACAGACTATATCAACAGATATAGACGGAATCGATGAATCACAATATCCAGGATATAAAGAACTAATAAAAAATTTACAAAGTCAGTTTCCTAATTGGACAATAAAACTTCTTTATACTGATTTAGATTGGAATACAGTTATTGCAAATGAATATACAGGACATGGAGCTTCACCAAGAAACTTAATACAGCCAACAGGTACATATACAAATGAATGGATTTGCTCAATTTGTGGAGATAAAGCTTATGATAATGGAAGTTGGCGTTGTGCATCAGAAAAGGGAATAAAATACATAATGGATCCTAGAAATTTTTTAAATGTTGCTGATATTTTTCAGTTTGAAGAGTTGACAAATGGAGGATACAATACAGAAACAATAGAACAAATGGTTCAAGGAACATTTTTGCAAGGGCATACAAGTGGTATTATAAATTCTGCAAATACAAATAACATTAATCCATATTATATTGTTGCAAGATTAATACAAGAGCAAGGAACCACAGGTTCTGTATTGACAGCAGGTAATGGATATAATGGACAATATGTAGGTTATTATAATGCTTTTAATATAGGTGCAACAGGAAGTGGAGAAGCTAATGTTATTTTAAATGGATTAGCACAAGCTCAAAAATACGGTTGGACAAGTTTAGATGCATCAATAAATGGAGGAATAGAAATCTTAGCTAAAGAATATATTGATAAGGGACAAAATACATTATACCTTCAAAAATTTGATGTAGATAATTCAGACGGACAATTATATTGGCATCAATATATGCAAAATTTACTAGCTGCACAAAATGAACAGCAAACATTAAGGAATACTTATGATAATATAAATGCAATTTCAAGTCAACATACATTTATTATTCCATTATATAAAAACATGCCAACAACATTATCTGCAAGACCAAATACAGACGGAGAAGAAAATACATCTAGTACAGATATTGTAAAAGTCAATGTTGATAGTTCTTTAAGATTAAGAGATGCTCCTAATGGTTCTAATACAGTTGGGTGGTTATGGAAAGATGAATATGTAACAAGATTGGAAAAAGCTACAACAAAAGTAGAAGGAACTTACTGGGACAAAGTGATGAAGTCAGACGGAACAATAGGTTATGCAGCAAGAGAAACTTATGATACAGAGGCAAATTATAAACTATATTTAGTGCCAGTTGGTGGAAATAGTGGAGAGAATGAAGTTAAGGTGGAAATAAACAAAGAGGAAAACATTATTACTACTACTCCTGATGTCGTTGCCCAAGATATATTAGATGCTTTTGGTGGAAGTGTAAAAATTGTAAAGGCAAATGGAGAGTATCTGGAAAGTGAACAATCAGTTATTGGTACAGGATATATTGTAGAAGATAAATATACAGTTATAAAGGAAGGTGACTGTAATGGTGACGGAAATATATTAGCAAGTGATTATGTTTTAATAAAAAATCACATTATGGAAGTATCATCATTAGGCGAAATTTATATAAAAGGAGCAGATTATAATGGTGATGGTAAGATTACAGCAGGAGATTATGTATTAGTTAAAAATTATATTATGGAACATTAAAATAATAAGGTTTAGGAGAGGAAAGGTTGAAAAATAATTACAATTTTGGCGTTGTCAAACTTTGTTTGAAATTTAATCAACGTACAAAAAGTACGCCTCATAAATTTCAAACTCGTTTTCCTAGCCAAAATTTAATTCTTTTCCAACCAGATTTGTACCTTTAGGAAGGAATGTGATTAAATATGAATAAAAAGAAATTAAAAAATATTATAATGTCAATTGTTTTTATAGGCATAATATGGTTAGCTACAAGCTCAGTAAATGCTGCATCAATTTCAATACAGCCTTCATCTAGTTCAGCAAATCCAGGGCAAGCAGTTGCACTAACAATTTCTTCGGATTGTACTGGTAAAGTAAATTTGAGTGCATCTAATGGAACATTATCTACAAGCAGTGTATGGGTAGAAGGAAACGTATCTGCAACTGTAACAGTTGGAAGTTCAGGAAGTACGACAGTTACAGCTACACCACAAACTATGTCTGATGCCACAGGAAAAGATGTACAGGTTCCAGCTACGAGTACATCAATTAGTATAAATTCTAGTTCATCAGGACAAACAGGAAATAATCCGAATTCAGGAAATGAAAATAATAATAGTGGTGGAACCACAGGTGGAGGAACTACAGGAAGCAATAATCCAGCAACGCCAACAAATCCAACAACAAATGATCAAACACCAACAAATCCAACAACAACCCCAACTCCTCAAAAATCACGTAATGCTAATTTGAGCAACTTAGGAATAAGACCAAATGACTTTTCAGGATTTAGACAGGGAACGACGACATATAATGTTACAGTCCCAAATGATGTTGAATCAGTAGAAGTATATGCAACAAAAGCAGATTCTAAGGCAACAGTTACAGGAACAGGAACAAAGTCATTACAAGAAGGAGCAAATACATTAACAGTCACAGTAACAGCAGAAGACGGTACGAAAAAGACATATACAATTAATGTAACAAGAGAAACTGCAACAGAAAACGAAGATGAAAATGCAACTGACGAAAATACAACAGACGAAAATATGGTTTCAGAAGAAACAAGTCAAGAAGCAATAGGAGACGGGCTAGCAGAGTTAACAATAAGTAATGTGAACTTAACACCAAGTTTTGAAACAGGAGTATATGAATATACGGCAAAATATATAGGAGAAAGTACTGAATTAGAAATAGAAGCAACTCCAACTGATGAAACATATATAGTAGACATTACAGGAAATGAAGATTTACAAGAAGGAGAAAATATCATAACAATATTAGTTTCAGATGCAGAGGGAAACAATGTTGCTACATATCAAATAACAGTAAATAAGAGTTTAGTTGATGAAGAAGCAATAGCAAGAGAACAAGAAGAAAAAGAAAATCAACAAAGAATGATAATAATAGGTGTAGTAATAGCTGTTGTTGTCATATTAATTATTATTTTTATAATTATTAGGCATAGAAAAAATAAACAGTGGGCAGAAGAATATTCAGGAGTGCCATTTGCAGGTTTAAATAGTGAAGATGAGGATACAGAGGAATTTGATAATGAAGAATATGAAGAACAAGACGAGTATTCAAATCAACCATACTTCCAAGATGATTATGTTGATAAAGAAAATATAGAAGAAGATGATGATGAATGGCCAAAAAAGAAACATGGTAGAGGTAAAAGATTTAAGTAGAAAAAAGAGCCTAGATTTTGAACAATTTTAGGCTCTTTAAAAATGTAGAATTATATATGTAAAAAATATATAGATGTTAAGGTAGTGGAGGAAGAATGGAAGAAAATAAATTTAAAGGATTAACTGATAAAGAAATAGAAAAATTAACAAGTGAAGGAAAAGTAAATAAATGTGATAATAATAATTTAAAATCCAATTGGCAAATAATAAAAGACAATGTATTTACATTATTTAATTTGTACAATTTAATAATTGCCATTGCATTATTGGGAGTTGGAGCATATACAAATACGTTTTTCTTTTTAATTATTACAGTAAATGTACTAATAGGTATAATACAAGAAATACATGGAAAAAACTTAGTAAAAAAATTATCAATATTAACAGCGTCTAGGACAACAGTAATTAGAAATGGAAAACAAGAGGAGATAGAGATAGAAAAAGTTGTACTAGGTGATACTATATTATTAAAACAAGGAGATCAAATTCCAGCTGATTCATATATAATAGAAGGAGAATTAGAAGTTAATGAATCGCTACTTACAGGAGAATCTGATTTAGTTACTAAAAATGTAGAAGATAAATTACTTTCTGGTAGTTATGTAGTTAGTGGCAAATGTTATGCAGTAGTGGAAAAAGTAGGAGAAGACAATTTTGCAAATCAAATAGTAAGTGCTACAAAAAAGCATAAAGACAACAATTCAGAGCTAATTAATTCTATGAAAAAAGTTACGAATTTTACAAGTTTTGTAATTATACCAGTAGGAATTATTCTATTTATACAAGCTTATTTTATAAGAGAAACAATATTGCCAGAAGCTGTTATTGCCACAGCTGCAGCTCTACTTGGAATGTTACCAAAAGGATTAGTTTTATTAATTACTATAGCTCTAGAGTCAGGTGTAATAAAGTTAGCTAAAAAAGAAGTATTAGTCCAAGAGCTATATAGTATTGAATCATTAGCACATATAGATACAATATGCTTGGATAAAACTGGAACTATAACAGAAGGAAAAATGAAAGTTTCAGAAGTTAAAGTTTATGATGATAATGTAATGCCAAAACCTTTTAAAGAAATGATGATTGCTTTTGCAAACGGAATGAATGATACTAACTCAACATTTGTAGCAATAAAAAACTATTTTAAAGGTGATATAATTTATAATAAAATAGATAGTGTGTCATTTTCATCAGAAAGGAAATGGAGTTCAATTTCTTTTGAAAACGAAGGATCTGTTATAATGGGTGCACCAGAAAGGCTTTTTGAAAAAGCAAATAAAGAGTTACCAGAAGAAATTTTAAAATTACAAAAAAATGGAAAAAGAGTAATATCAATAGGATATTCGAAAGATATTATTTCAGAAGATAGGCTACCAATTATAGAAGTGGTTGCATCTATAATATTAGAAGATCCATTAAGAAAGAATGCAAAAGAAATGTTAGGATATTTTAAAGATCAAGGTGTTGATGTAAAAATAATTTCTGGAGATAATGCTTTTACTGTATCAAATATAGCTAAAAAAGCAGGTTTAGAAAACTATGATTCATATATTGATTTATCTACAATAAGTACAGATGCTGAAATAGTTGACTTAGTTGAAAGATATAGTATTTTTGCAAGAGTATTGCCACATCAAAAAAGCATTATTGTAAAAGCATTACAAGCAAAAAATCATAAAGTTGCAATGACAGGTGATGGAGTAAATGATGTTATAGCACTTCGAGAATCAGATTGCAGTATAACACTTCCAGATGCTAGTGATGCTGCAAAACAGGTGTCACAAATAGTAATTTTAAATTCTGATTTTAGTGTATTGAAAGATGTATTAATGGAAGGAAGGCGTGTAGTAAATAATATTACTAATGTTGCTAGAATATTTTTCATTAAGACTATATATTCGATACTATTATCAGTATTTTGCATATTAACAAATACGGCTTTTCCTTTTATACCAATACAAATTACATTAATTGACTTGATAATAGAAGGATATACATCATTCTTTATAACATTTGAAAAAAATAAGAAACCGATAAGAACAGCGTTTTTACCAACGGCACTTACAAATGCAGCTCCATTTGCAATTGCTATTATATTTAATGTGATTATTTTAACTATTATTGGAAATATAGTAAGTATAGGGCAAGAGACATTGACAACGATGATGTATATATTAATCGGTTTTGTTAGTATTTTAGCAGTACAGGAAGTATGTACACCATTTACAAAGATACATACATTTTTGTTTGTTACAACATCTGTGGGATTTTATATGGCAGCTTTATTATTCCATAAATTGCTAGAATTGTCACCTTTGTCTACAAGAGAAATAATTATTACTTTGATTTTGGCTATTATAAGTTATTTATTGATTCATATAAAGAGAAGAATTTATAAAAAGAAAAAAATTCATGAATTGAAATAATTTTTAAAATATGTTAGTTCATAGAATTTTGTGGGAGTAATTTATGGAGCGTTTAGGGAGGTTATTTGCGAAAAATTGCTTAATTCTTAATGTGTTTCTCCCACAATCTGCTCAAAAAATATTTGATTAATCAACTGTTGAAATTAGTATAACATAAAATTAATAAACTTTTCAATAAATTTTTTAAATGTCCATATTTTATAAGAAATATACTACAATTTTTCTTAATGTAAAATATTGACAAAAAACATTTTATTGACTATAATAATATTAAATATTATATTAGTCGGAGGTGTTCAATGAAATATATTAAAAGATTAGCTGAAAGTGTAATTAAAAAACAAGAGAAAATGTTTAAAACAATATTAGTAACAGGTGCAAGACAAGTCGGAAAAATAACAATGTTAAAAAATATAAAACCCAACATTAATTATATTACTTTAGATGATATGATTTTAAATCAATCAGCAGTAGAAGATCCAGAGTTGTTTTTAAAAGCCAATAAACCACCAATTATAATTGATGAAATACAATATGCACCAAATTTATTAAGATATATTAAAATCGCAGTAGATAATAGTGAAAAAAAAGCAATGTATTATTTGACAGGTTCTCAACAATTTAATTTAATGAAAGATATTAGCGAGAGTTTAGCCGGAAGAGTAGGAATTCTAAACTTACTGGGATTAAGTCTTAGAGAAGTAAAAGAAATAGATTTTAATGAGCCATTTATACCAACAGAGGAATACTTAAATAAAAGAAAAAAATATGAAAAAGAAATTTCTTATAATGAAATTTGGAATATTATTCATAAAGGTTCAATGCCAGCTTTATATCAAGAAAAAAGTGATGTGGATATGTTTTATGCAATGTATGTAAGCACATATATTGAAAGAGATGTAAGAAGCTTAACACAAGTAGGAGATACACTTAGCTTTTTAAAATTTATGACAGCATTAGCAAGCCGAATTGGACAGTTACTAAATTTAAATAGCATAGCAAATGAAGTAGGAATAACAATACCCACAGCACAAAGATGGTTATCTATCTTAGTAGCTTCTAATATAGTATATGTACTTGAGCCATACTATAATAATATTATGAAAAGAGCAGTAAAAACACCAAAAGTATATTTTTTAGATACAGGACTAGCAGCTTATTTAACAAAATGGAAAACTAGCGAAGTATTAGAAGCAGGAACAATGGCTGGAAACTTTTTTGAAAATTATGTGATAGTAGAAATTATTAAAAGTTATTATAATAGTGGAGAATTAAGACCACCGGTATATTTTTATAGAGATAAAGAAAAAAAAGAAATAGATTTAATTATTGAGCAAAATGGTAAATTATATCCGATAGAAATTAAGAAAACCGCAAATCCGTCTAAAGATATGATAGGAAACTTTAAAGTATTAGAAACAGTAAAAGAAGTTGGAGAAGGTGCAATAATATGTATGTATGATAAAATAATTAATTTAGATGAAAAAAATAAAGTAATCCCATATAAATATTTATAAATAAAAAAGGAGCCAACAAATTGCAAATTAATATTATAAAAATATAAAAAAATAAAAGAAATACTCCCACAAAGTTCTAAAACTACTTATTTTAAGTAATTTTAGAATTTCGTGGGAGTAATTTTTGGAGCCAATAAGCAGAATCGAACTGCTGACCTACGGGTTACGAATCCGTTGCTCTACCAACTGAGCTATATTGGCAAATAACAATCCAATTATATAATGAAAATAAGCAAAATTCAATAAAAATAATAAAATTTATTGAAAAAGTAGAAAAACACTTAAAAATATGGTAAAATAATCATGTTAAAAAATAAAAGTAATGACGTTATGGAGGGAATAATATGGGATTTTTCGAAAAACTAAAACAAGGAATGAATAAAACAAAAGCATCACTAGACCAAAAAATAAACAATGTATTCAGTAACTTTAGAAAAGTAGACGAAGACTTTTTAGAAGAGCTAGAAGAAGCACTAATAATGTCTGATATAGGAATGGAAACATCCGTAAAAATAATAAATAATTTAAGAACAAAAATAAGAAAAGACAAAATACAAGATGAAGAAGAAGTAAGAAAAGCATTAAGAGAAGAAATGCAAGAGATCTTAGATTCAGCAGATAAAAATCTACATTTAGAAACAAAACCATCAGTAATATTAGTTATAGGAGTAAATGGAGTAGGAAAAACAACATCAATAGGAAAAATAGCAAACAGATTAGCAAAAGACGGAAAAAAAGTAGTAGTTGCAGCAGCAGATACATTTAGAGCAGCAGCAGTAGAACAACTTGAAATCTGGGCAAATAGAGCAGGGGCAGACATTGTAAAAAGAGAAGAAGGTGTAGATCCAGCATCTGTAGTATATGATGCCATAAAAATAACTAAAGAAAAAGAAGCAGATATTTTGATAGTTGATACAGCAGGAAGGTTGCATAATAAAAAATACTTAATGGATGAACTAAACAAAATTCAAAAAGTTATAAATAAAGAAATGCCAGATAGTGACAAAGAAGTTTTACTAGTAATAGACGGAACAACCGGACAAAATGCAATTTCACAAGTAAAAGCATTTAAAGAAGAAGCAGACATAACAGGACTAGTACTTACAAAACTAGACGGAACAGCAAAAGGTGGAGTTGTAATTGGGATAGTAGAAGAAAACAAAATACCAGTTAAATTTATTGGTGTAGGTGAGCAAATAGATGATATGGAAGTATTTAATTCAGAAGACTTTGTAAAAGCTATTATATAGGGTATAACATTTCAAACTTAAAAATTTATACACAAAATTATTAGATAAAAAGGGGTAAAGCAAGGGAGGTTATATTGTGGAAGAAAACACAAAGAAAGAAAATAACAATATAGAACAAAAGACAACCGAACAGACAACAGAAAAAATAAAAGAAAACCCAAATATAAATACAAAAAAGAAAAAAAATAAAACTAGAATGTTAATAGTTATTTTATTTATATTAGTTTTTGTAGCTGTTAGCTACATTCAACTAAGAGCGAGTTATTTAGAATATATGGAATTAGGACAACAATACATAAGTGTATTTTATACAAATTTAACATATAAATATGCAATTATGGGAATAAACTTTGTAGTACTATATTTTATACTATATTTTACCAATAGAGGAATAAAAAAAGGATTAAAACCATTTTTTGAAAAAGAAAAAAAAGAAATGCCCAAATTATTAAATAAATCATTAGCATTAGTAATATCAGCAATAGTAAGTGTAATAGTTTCTGCAATGTCAATGGAAAAAATAATGCTAGTAATTAGTAATAGTAGCTTTGGAATAACTGAATCTATTTTTAATATGGATATTTCATATTTTATATTCCAAAAGCCTTTAATAGAATTTGCATTACTATATTTCATATTCTTTATGGTAGGATTATCATTATATACTGCATTATATTATGTAATAATATTTAATAGATATTTCGATGGAATAGACGGAAAGATGCTAAAACAAAGTATTTTTATGAAAAAAATAATTAGAAATATCATGCTAATAGTTATAGGTGTTGCAATTTTAACTGTATTAAATGTACAAAATATGGTATTTGGAAAACTATTAACTATTGATGATGACATAGATATTGTTGGAGCAGGACTTACAGAAACAACAATAGAATTATGGGGATATGTAATATTTGCATTTATTATCGTTATTTTTGTATATAGAGCTTTAAAATACTTTAAAGAAGGAAGTTCAAATAAAGTACTAAAAAATTTAGCTGTTATACCAGCATATTTAGTAATACTATTTGTAGTAATGATAGGATTTGACTTAATATTTGTCAACTCTAATGAACTAGATAAAGAAAGGATTTATATATCAGAAAACATAAAAAATACAAAAAATGCTTACGGTTTGAACATAGAAGAAGAAAATGTTGATTATACAGGAACAATTACACAAGAGGAAGTTGCACAAAATAGAAATGTAATTAATAATATACCAGTTATTAGTGAAGATGCTGTATTAAAAACTGTACAAGATAATCAAACAGGTACAGGGTATTATTCATATACAAGAGCTAATATTGCAAAGTATAAAATTGATGGACAAGACCAAATAGTATATATTTCTCCAAGAGAGATTGTAAGTAATGGCAGAACATATAATAATAAAACTTATGAATATACACATGGAATGGGGATTATAGTATCATCAGCAACAGAAAGTACACAGACAGGAAATGTGCAATATGTGCAAAAAGAAGTATCAGGAAAAGACGAAAATATAGAAATAACAGAGCCAAGAATATATTTTGGAATGGAAACTGACAATATTGTGGCCACAAATACGAAGAATAAGCAAGAATATGATTATACAGATGAGGCTGGAAATGATCAAACATCAACCTATTCAGGGAAAGCAGGTTTAAATTTAGGATTTTTGGATAGACTGATTTTAGGAATTAGCAAAGGTGATATTAATTTAGCATTTTCTGGAGAAATAACAGAAGAAAGTAAAATTTTGATTAATAGAAATGTTATCCAGAGAGCTAAAAAAGCATTACCCTATCTAATTTATGATGAAAATCCATACACAGTCGTAAATAGTGAAGGAAGAATTATATGGGTAATTGATGCTTATACAGTTTCAAGTCAATATCCATATTCACAATACACAAGTATAGAACATGACGGAATAAAGGAAAGCATTAACTATATTCGAAACTCTGTTAAGGTTTTAGTAGATAGCTATGACGGTACGATTTCTTTCTATATTACGGATAGGACAGACCCAATAGCAATGGCATATAGAAATATGTATAAAGATTTATTTGTTGACATAGATGAACAAATTCCAGAAGATATTTCAGAACATTTTATTTATCCTAAATTTTTATATGATGTACAATCAGAAGTTTTAAAAGTATATCATAATGTAAAACCAGACGTATTATATAGAGCAGATGATTTATGGGATATAGCTAAAGGCAATACAATAAGGTCAACGACTTCAACTGGAACATATATGGAACCATATTATACAATGGTTAAAAATGAAAATACAGACGAATTAGGACTAGTACAAGTCTATACACCAAATGAAAAGCAAAATATAATTTCTTATTTAGTAGGAACTACTAATGGAGCAACAAATAATTTGAAATTATATAAATTTTCAGCTGATAGCAATGTTTTAGGAGCTATGCAACTAGACAAACAGATAGAAGAAGACGAAGCAATTTCATCAGAACTAGATTCTTTGAATGTTACAGGAACAAGGGTTACTAAAAGCATGATAATAGTGCCAATTGAGAATACATTACTTTATGTAGAGCCAATTTACCAAACAATGCTAAATGAGTCTGATGTACCTATTCTTAAAAAAGTAGTTGTAGCATCTGGAAATAAAGTTGCAATAGGTGATAATTTAACCAAAGCATTAGAAAATCTACTTTCTAAATATGCAGTTGATATAGAAATTGAAAATACAGATGATATGGAAGGATTAATAGAAGCAGTTATTAAAGCTAATAATAACTTAACAGAATCATCAAATAATAATGATTGGGAAATGATGGGTAGTGATATTAAAAGATTGCAAGAGCTTATAAATTCTTTGGAAAAAATGAAACAAGAGGAAGATGAAAAACAAAAAGAACTTGAAGAATCAACTAATCAACTTAATAGCATAGATAGTAATAATGTTGATAATGCGAATATTACTGGTAATGCTATAAACAATTTAACAACTAATGTAAATAATTAAAAGAGTTTTATATATTAATTGTATAAAATAAATTTTAGTAAAAAATGTAAATAATTATAATTTGTAAATAAAAATATAAAAATCCACCATAATAATTGTAAGGTGGATTTTTTATGTGGTTAAAAAAGAAGAAATACAAATTGTTAGAAAAATCAATTGATAATTTAAACGAAACTCTAGAAAAAGGAAATATTATGGAATTGTCATATTTGCTAGGAAATAGAAAAGAAATGATAATTAGAAATTTAATTGCTGGGATTTTTAGAGGTATCGGAATAGGAATAGGTGTCACTGTAATTACAGCTATTTTAGTAATGTTATTACAAAAAATAGTTTCATTAAATATTCCTGTTATTGGTGAATTTATTGCAGATATTGTGGATATAGTGGAAAAAAGTAGATAAACAACGCTTTGATCTGAGAATGCACACAAATTTTATTTGCATAAAATTTGGCGTTCTAACAATAATGCGGGCTTTAAAATATTATAAACAAATAAAATATTTTAAAAAGCCCGCCATTGTTTTTGAATAGGAAAAATCAAGTTTTCCCTATTCAAGAGCAACTCTTTGTTCTACAATAGGAAAGTCGCTGCGCTCCAACGAATCCAGAATGTACATAAATTTTACTTGCGTAAAATTAAAATGTTAATTTATAAAAAACTTTTTTACCTTTTTTCAAAATAGCAAAACCTTGTGAAAAATCTTTATCAGAAAGAACATAATTAACATCAGAAATTTTTTCATCATTTAATGAAATTCCACCTTGATTAATTAAAGTTCTTGCTTGACCTTTAGAGGGAGCAATATTTGCTAAAATAATTGCATCTAAAATTGAAACATTTTTGTCTTCTAATTTTAAAGTAGGCATATTATCTAAACTACCTTGACCATTAAATAAGGCATTTGAAGCTTCTTCAGCTTTTTTAGCTTCTTCTTCACCATGAATAAGTTTTGTGATTTCAAAAGCTGCTACTTTTTTAGCTTCATTAATTTTTTCATCTTTTAAAGTAGATAGTTCATTGATTTTTTCAATAGGTAAAAATGTAAGCATTTTTAAAACCGTTTCTACACTGCTATCTTCAATATTTCTCCAATATTGATAAAATTCATAAGGAGAAGTTTTTTGAGGGTCTAACCATAAAGCACCTTTTTCAGTTTTTCCCATTTTCTTACCTTCTTTTGTAGTAAGAAGCTTAAATGTTAAACCATAAGAATCATTTTTACCAATTTTTCTGATTAATTCAACTCCTCCAATAATATTAGACCATTGATCATTTCCTCCCATTTGCAATTTGCATCCATAAGTTTCATAAAGATGTAGGAAATCGAATGATTGCATTAACATATAGCTCATTTCGAAAAATGTTAATCCTGTTTCTAATCTTTGTTTATAACATTCTGCTGCAAGCATTTTATTAACAGAGAACAAACTTCCAATTTCTCTTACAAAATCAATGAATTTTAAATCTAATAACCAATCAGCATTATTAACAATAATAGCTGCATTTTCTCCTTCAAAAGAAACAAATTTTTCAACTTGCTTTCTTATACATTCAACATTATGATTAATCTCTTCACGAGACATCATTTTTCTCATATCTGTTTTTCCAGAAGGATCTCCAATTGTTGCTGTACCACCACCAACTAATATAATTGGTTTATGACCACATTTTTGCAGATGACTCGCAACCATTAATGAAACAAAATGTCCAACATGTAAGCTATCTGCTGTTGGGTCTATTCCAATATAAAAAGGAACAGACTCTTTTCCAAAAAGTTCTTTTATTTCTTTTGGATGAGTCATTTGTTCAATGTAACCTCTTTCTTCTAAAATATCAAAAACATTTGTCATTATAAAACATCCTTTCCCTGTAAATCAATTGTATTTTTGAATTCTTCAAATCCTTGGTAATTTATAAATCTATTTAAGTTATTAACAGATATTCCAATTTCACCAGAAATGTTCTCTAAAGATTCTTCAAATCCGTTTTCTTGGATATATTGTTTAAATGTTGAAAATTCTAAATTGTCTTTATGACTACATCTAGGACATACTTCTCCACCTGTTACATAAAAACAACCACATCTACTACATCTGTTAAATTCCATATTTTTTCCTCCTTTATCTTTTGACATATTTATTTGAACTTAATGAATTTTATCATAATTTGTTGAAAAATAAAAGGGGTTTTAAAAACTTTTTATACAAGAATCGTAACAGTTCAAAGGTCAATGGGGAAGAATATGATTTCTTTCATCGTCTTCTCGGCTTGCTCCATAGATTATAAATTCTAAGCTTAAAATGACCGAGCCTCTCGTTAATCACGCTTCCTCAGTCATTTTAAGCTAAGAATTTATACATCTATTCCACTGCACATTCGAATCCGACTCAAGAAATCATATTCTGCCCCATTGACCTTTGAACTGTTACTAAAAAGCACAATAGATCGTTACTATTTACAACCTCTATAACAATTAAAAAAATGGTTGACAAATTTATAAAAAACGATATAATTTAGAAAGAGAAAGAAATGGAGGTAATAAAAATGAAAGCTTATGTTTGTAAAATATGTGGATATATCCACTTTGGAGAGGAAGCACCAGAAAGATGTCCTCAATGTGGAGCAGGAAAAGAAATGTTTGAAGAAAGAAAAGAAGAAACAGGAGCAAAGCAATATGCAGATGAACACAGAATAGGAGTAGCTCAAGGACTAGATGAAGAAGTAGTAAAGGGATTAAAAGATAACTTTATGGGAGAATGTACAGAAGTTGGAATGTATATAGCAATGAGTAGACAAGCAGATAGAGATGGTTATCCAGAAATAGCAGAAGCATTTAAGAGATATGCGTGGGAAGAAGCAGAACATGCTGCTAAATTTGCAGAGCTATTAGGTGAAGTAGTATATCCTGATACAAAGAAAAATGTACAATTAAGAGCAGAAGCAGAATATGGAGCATGTAAAGGAAAAAAAGATTTAGCAACTAGAGCAAAAGAATTAGGATATGATGCTGTACATGATACAGTTCACGAAATGTGCAAAGATGAAGCAAGACACGGAAAAGGATTTGAAGGATTACTAAAAAGATATTTTTAATAGATAGACTATTATAAGAACAAATCGGAAAGCCTTAAAATTCGTACTAATTTAATCCTTTCTCGTTGGCTTTCCGTAAATTTGTTCTGCGCCAATTTTACGCCAGTAAAATTGTGTGCATTCGTTGGAGCGTAGCGACTTTTATACAATAGGAAAGGATAACTTTCCTATTGTATAAAAAATAAAAAACATAGAAAAGACAAGTACAGTCTATCTATGTTTTTTTTTATACAAAAGGTATTATAAATTATAATCTTCTTTATATTGAAGTAAATTTGTAAACTTCTCATAAAATTCAGGAATTCTTTTTTGCAAACGAATAGGTTTTAAAGATTTATCAGTAAAACAATGTCTAGTTTCGCCATTAAGAACAATATCACCATTTGCTTTATTTGTTACTGTATATCCCATTGTTAGACGTAAACCATTAAAATACTTAACAAAAGGACGAATTTCAATAATATCGTCAAAAGTAACATGATGCTTAAAATCACAATTTACACCAAGTACAGGAATCCAGATACCTTCTTTTTCAAAAGCAGAATAAGGCATATTGTAGTCTTCTAGCATTTTGCATCTAGCTTCTTCTAAATAGCGAATATAATTTGAATGATGAACAATACTCATTCTATCAGTTTCATAATAATTTATCTTTCTTTCAAAAACAAAACTCATAATATCGCTTCCTTTCAGTTGGTAATTATAATGAATATAAAAAAATTTGTCAAATGCAATTTATGACTGGTAAAAATAATAAGTTAATGATATAATGTGGAACGTTAGGGACACCTCATATTGTTTCAAAATGTTAGTAATACAGTTAAAACCAGAGATTTAAAGATCTTACATAATGCTTGAAAGGAGAAAAAGATGCCAAAATTTTTTGTAGATAAAAATCAAATAAGGAATAATAAAGTTGAAATAATAGGAACAGATGTAAATCACATAAAAAATGTACTAAGAGCAAGTGTAGGAGAAAAATTAGAAATTTGTGATAGTTCAACTAAACAGGATTACTTATGCGAAATTGAAAATATTACAAAAGAAAATATTATGTGTAATATAATAGAAAAGTTAAAAACAAATGTAGAATCTGATGTTCAAATAACTGTATTTCAGGGATTACCTAAAGCTGATAAAATGGAATTAATAATACAAAAATCAGTAGAACTTGGGGTATATGATATAATTCCAGTTGAAATGAAAAGATCTATTGTTAAATTAAAAGAAAATGATAAAACAAAAAAATTGTTAAGGTGGCAAAAAATTTCTGAAGTAGCTGCTAAACAGTGTGGCAGAAATATTATACCTGAAATAAAACCTATTATAAATGTAAAAAATATTTGTAATTTTATACCAGAATATGATATAGTATTAGTAGCTTATGAAAAAGAAGAAAAAAATAAACTCAAAGAAGCTATACAGCTATTGGAGAGAAAAAAAGAAGATAATAAAATTTTGAAAATAGCTGTTGTAATAGGACCTGAAGGCGGAATAGACGAACAAGAAATTCATCTACTAGAAGGAAGTGGAGCTCAAATAGTGACACTAGGAAAAAGAATTTTAAGAACAGAAACAGTAGCTTTAAATATGTTAAGTATATTAATGTATGAGTTAGAAGATTGATATAAGTTTGTGGAAGGAAGAAGAAAAAATGAATAGTAATTTTTCTAAAGATGTATCGCAAGAAACTTTAAAAAAAATATATACAAGTATCGTTGTAGCAATTGGTGTAATGATATATTTTATTGTTTTAAATTTAGCATATAATACTATGAAATTAGATAGATTGATAGGAGATATAGAAGTATTTTCTGGGGCTTTTTTAGTAATAGGAATTTATTTGCTTGAAAAAGCTTATAAAAAAGATAGCGGAACCTTAGCTATTTCTGCAATTGAAGCTTTTGCTCTATCTATTCATTCTTTAACAATTATGCATGTTATTACAATACTAAATTTCGATTTTAGATTGTATTTGTTGACATCATCATATTTATTTGCAATTTATTACATATTGAAATCAATTTTTATTTATACAAAAGGAAGAAGAGATTATGAGAGGACATTTAGTGATATACCAGAGATTGTAAAGAAGGACGAACCAAAGAAAAAGGAAGCAACAAAGAAGAAAAAAACATCTGAGGACGAAACTAATAAAAGTGAAGATAAAGTGATAAGTATAGAGAATCAAAAGAAAACTAATAATATAGATAATAAAAAGAAAAAGACAAATAATAAAGAGAAAAAAGAAGATCAAAAAACTAAAAATGGAAAAAACGCAAAAAAAGAAAAGGTTAAAGAAGAAAAAGATGAAGAAGAGTCAAAGACAGAAAAGAGTAAGAAGACTAAAAAAACTAGTAAAGGAAAAAAACAAAATAATAGTAGTGAAGAAAAAGAACAAGTAAAGTTGGATAAGACATCTAATAAAAGGAAATCAAAAAAGAATAAAAAAGAGGAGTAAATAATGATTAAAAGTATGACAGGGTATGGCAGAGCTATGCTATCAGAAAATTCTAGAGAATATCAAGTAGAAATAAAAAGTGTTAATCATAGATATTTAGATATTTCTGTAAAAATACCTAGAGCTTTAAGCTATTTGGAAGAAGCAGTAAAGAAAGAAATTTCAGCAAAAGTAAAGAGAGGAAAATTTGATGTATGCATAACATTTGAAAATAATTCAACACAAGGTAGAGATATAAAGATAAATACAGAACTTGCACATTTATACATAAAGGAATTAAAAGAATTAGCAGAAAAGGAAGGAATTTTATCTAATATAGAGGTTACTGAAATTTCAAAACTTCCAGAGGTTTTAAATATACAAAATAATCAATCTGACGAAACAATAGAAACGGAGTTAATTACTGTTGTAAGAGAAGCAACAAAGAATTTAATCGAAATGAGAAAAGTCGAAGGAAGCAAAATTGCACAAGACTTATTGGTAAGAATTGAAGAAATTCAAAGTAAAATAAAGGAAATATCTAAATTTTCTACTAGACTTATTGAAGAATATGTAGTAAAATTAAAGGAAAGAATAAAAGAGTTGTTACAAAATCAAGAAATAGACCAAGCGAGACTATCTCAAGAAGTTGTTATATATGCTGATAAATGTTCTATTGAAGAAGAAATAACTAGACTAGATAGTCATATCACACAATTTATAAATCTTTTGAATTCAAAAGAAGCTATTGGAAAAAAGTTGGACTTTATTATTCAAGAAATGAATAGGGAAACAAATACAATAGGTTCAAAAGCAAACAGCCTAGAAATTACAAATGAAGTTATAAATATAAAAACACAATTAGAAAATATAAGAGAACAAATTCAAAATATCGAATAAGAAAAATAAGATTAAAGTTTTAACCAAAATTGATTTTAGAAAGGAAAGTGATAAGATATGCAATTAGTAAACATAGGATTTGGAAATATTGTTTCAGCTGAAAGAATTGTGGCAATAGTTAGCCCTGAGTCGGCTCCAATAAAAAGGCTAGTTCAAGAGGCAAAAGACAATAAAACAGCAGTTGATGCGACTTATGGAAGAAGAACAAGAGCAGTTTTAATTATGGATTCTGGGCATATTATATTATCTGCTGTACAACCAGAAACGGTAGGAGGAAGGATAGATAAAGATATTTCACAAGAAGAATAAATAAATTTGTATGTAAAATCTTGTAAAAAAATTTAAAATTACAAACATAAATGTGATAGAAAATTAATTTAATATTTTAGAAAGGAAGATAAAAATGATAGTTAAACCAACAGTGGCAGAATTATTAACAAAAGCAAAAAATAGATATGAATTAGTAATTGCAACAGCTAGAAGAGCTAGACAAATTGCAGCAGGGGCAGAAATTTTAACGAATGTTAATGAAGAATCTGCAGTTACTTTAGCTGCTAATGAAATTGCGGAAGGAAAAGTTCAAATTATAGAAGAACCAGAAGAAGAAAAAAGAGAAAATGAATAAAAAGGGAGAAATAAGAAATGTTAGTAATTTTATCAGGAGTTTCAGGAGCTGGAAAAGATACAATAAAGAAAGAACTAATGAAAAGAGATAGTAGAATTATTTCTCTTCCTTCATATACTTCTAGAAAGCCAAGAGAAGGAGAAGAAGAAGGTGTACAATATCATTTTATAACAAAGGAAGAATTCGAAAAAAAGATTAAAGATAATGAGTTTTATGAGTATGATTTACACCACGAAAATTATTATGGTACATCAAGAAAATTAATGAATGACAAAATAGCAAGCGGAAAAATAATAGTAAAAGATATTGAAGTAAATGGAACTGAAAATTTGATAAAACTTTTAAAAAATGAGACTAAATTAGTTACTATTTTTTTGAAAGTTGAAAAAGAAGAATTAAGAAAAAGACTAATTGAAAGAGGCGATAATCTTTCAGAAGATGAAATCCAACTTAGATTAGGTAGATTAGATTATGAAGAATCAAAGATTAGTCTATATGATTATGTAATTAAGAATGATGAATTTGAAAAAACAGTTCAAATAATAATGACAATTATAGAAAATGAAAGAAGAATTGAGAAATTACAAAATGGTAGCAGAAATAATAATTAATAGAACCGCAAAAAAACTAAATCAAACATTTGACTATAATGTACCAAAAGAGCTAGAAGATTTGGTAGTTATAGGAAGTAAAGTATTAGTGCCTTTTGGTAGAGGTAAAACTCTAACAGAGGGTTTTGTTGTTGGTTTCAAAGAAAAATCAGAATACGAAATAAAAGACATTGTAAAATTAGAAGAAAATCTAACTAATTTTCAGATAAAACTAGCTAGGTGGATGGCAAAAAAATATTTTTGTAATGTATCAGATTGCATAAAATTAATGTTAACACCAGGAACAAGAACAGAAAATAAAGAAAAAAGAATAAAAGATAAAATAGTAAATACTATATATTTAAAGAAAAGTGTAGAAGAAATAGAATTTGAAATAGAAACAGAAAAAATAAAATCAGAGAAACATAAAAAAATTTTAAACTTTGTAAAAGATAATGAAGGGGCAACAATTCCAGAAATTGAAATGTTTACAGATTGCTCAAGAGCAATTATTAATACACTAATAAAAAATGACTATTTAGAAGTAGTTGAACAAAAAGCAGAAAGAAATCCGCTGTTATATAAAGATGTGGAAAAAATAAGAGCAAAAGAAAGTAGTAGTAAATTAGAACTAACAGAAGAGCAAAAAGAAGCATACAAAAATGTAGAAAATGCAATAGAAGAAAAAATATATCAGCAATTTTTACTTTATGGGGTAACAGGCTCACGGAAAAACAGAAGTTTATTTACAATTAATACAAAAAGTATTGGAAAAAGAAAAATCAGCGATTGTATTAGTACCAGAGATATCATTAACACCACAGATGCTAGATAGATTTATAGCAAGATTTGGAACTGAAAAAATTGCGGTATTACATAGCAAATTATCTATTGGAGAAAGACATGATGAGTGGCAAAAAATAAAAGAAGGAAAAGCAAAGATATTAATAGGAGCAAGGTCTGCAATATTTGCACCAATGAAAGAGCTAGGAATAATAATAATAGATGAAGAACATGATAGTTCATACAAATCAGAAACAACCCCAAAATATAATGCAAAAGAAGTAGCTGAAAAAATAGCAAAAGAAAATAAATGCCCATTATTATTAGGAAGTGCAACACCAGATTTAATCACATATAGTAAATGTCAGATAGATAGAGACAATAATTTAAAATCAAATTTAGTAAATACAAATAATTTTCAAAAAGATATTCCAAAGTTATTGAAATTAACAAAAAGAGCTAACTTATCAAAATTACCAGAAGTGGAGATAATAGATTTAAAACAAGAATTAGCAAATGGCAATAGAACAATGATAAGTTTAGAATTATACAAAAATATAGAAGAAAACTTAAAAAATAAAAGACAAACTATATTATTTTTAAATAGAAGAGGATATTCTACATTTATAATGTGTAGAAATTGTGGATATACGGCAAAGTGTAAGAATTGTAATATTAGTTTAACATACCATAGTTATGAAAAAAAATTAAAATGTCATTATTGTGGATATGAAGAAAAATTGATGACAACTTGTCCAGAATGTCACAGCGATAAAATTAGATATTTTGGTACAGGAACGCAAAAACTAGAACAAGAAATACACAAACAATTTCCACGGAGCAACTACTATTAGAATGGATGTAGACACTGTAACAAATAAAAATTCTCATGAAAAAATATTAAACAAATTTAGAGAAGAAAATATTGATATTTTAGTAGGAACACAAATGATAGTTAAAGGACATCATTTTCCGAATGTTACATTAGTAGGTGTTATTGCAGCAGATGGTTCATTAAATGTTGATGATTATAGAGCAAATGAAAGAACATTTCAAATATTAACACAAGTTGCAGGAAGAGCAGGGAGAGGAAATTTATCTGGAAAAGTTATAATCCAAACATATAACCCAGAGAACTTTGCTATTCAATGTGCAAGAAAACAAGATTATGATTTATTTTATGAAACAGAAATAGCGTTAAGAAAACAGTTGAAATATCCTCCATTTTGCGATATAATAGTAATTGGATTTAATAGTGTTAATGAAAATAAAATAAAAAAAGTAAGTAATCAAATATATAAAAACTTAAAGGTCAATTTAGAAAATAAGGGATTTAAGGTGTTTATACCAATGCCAGCACCAATAGATAAAATTCAAAATAGATATAGGTGGAGAATCATTGTCAAGGGAAATATGACAGAACAAATAAATGCAATAATAAACAAAGAACTAAAAGAAATATATAATCAAAACTTACGAGATATAAGAATAACAGTTGATGTAAATCCAAATAATATGATATAGTTAGTCTATAAATGGGGAAGGAATGAAATAATAATGGCAATTAGAAATTTAAGATTAGAAGGAGACGAAATACTAAAAAAGAAATCTAGAGAAGTAGAAGCAATAGATGAAAAAATACAAATTTTAATAGACGATATGATAGAAACAATGCACAAATATAATGGAGTTGGTTTAGCTGCTGTTCAAGTTGGAATCTTAAAAAGAATTATAGTAATTGATTTATATGATGATAATGGACCAATAGTCTTAATAAACCCAATTATTCTAAAAGAAAAAGGAGAGCAAGAAGTTGATGAAGGATGTCTAAGTTTCCCAAATCAATTTGCTAAAGTAATAAGACCAGCAGAAGTTACAGCAGAATATACAGATAGAGAAGGAAAAAGAAAGAGAGTTAAAGCTAAGGAATTGTTGGCACAAGCAATATCTCATGAAATAGACCATTTAAATGGCGAATTGTTTATAGATAAAATAATTCCAGGAACTTTGGAGTATGTTGAATCAGAGGAAAAATAAAATTGCCACCTGGGACGGGTTAATTTGGCAATTTTTTGCCATTAGGGACAGGTTCGCTTAGCATTTTTTGTTAAACTGAACAGATTTAGAGTTTTGCTAGAAATGGAGAGAAGAATATGAAAATTATTTTTATGGGAACACCAGATTTCGCAAGAGAAAGTTTAAAAGCATTGTATGAAGCAAGGTATGAAATAGTAGGAGTTGTAACAAACCAAGACAAGCCAAAAGGAAGAGGAATGAAGTTAATTCCTTCAGAAGTGAAACAATATGCAGTTGAAAAAGGATTAGAAATTTATCAACCAGAAAAAATAAAGAATAATGTAGAATTTATAGAAAAAATAAAAAAACTAGAACCAGATGTAATATGTGTGGTAGCATTTGGAAAAATTCTTCCTAGAGAAATATTAGAAATTCCAAGATTAGGATGTATAAATGTTCACGCTTCATTGCTTCCAAAGTATAGAGGAGCAGCACCTATTCAATGGGCTGTTTTAAATGGAGATAAAACAACAGGAGTAACAACAATGTATATGGATGAAGGAATGGATACAGGAGACATGATACTAAAGCAAGAAATACCAATTGGAGAGGATGAAACAACAGGAGATATATGGGAAAAACTTGCCAAAATTGGTGGTAGCCTTTTAGTAGAGACTTTAAAAGAAATAGAAAATGGTACAGCTCCAAGAGAAAAGCAGACAGGTGAAGCTTCAATGGCTCCAATGATTTCAAAGGATATGGCTAAAATAAATTGGAGTAGACAATCTGCTCAAGATATTAAAAATTTAGTCAGAGGATTGAACCCAATAATGGGAGCATATTCAATTTTGGAAGGAAAAAAGATTAAATTTTGGAAAGTAGATGTTGCTACTGATGAAGAAATAACTTTGGAAAATATGGATTTTCTTCAAAATGGAACAGTTCTAGTTTCTGATCCAAAAGACGGAATGTTTATTAAGACTAAAAATGGAATTCTAAAGGTGATTGAAATTCAAGGTGAGAATGCAAAGAGAATGTCTATTCAAGATTATTTAAGAGGAAATAAAATTAAAGAATTAGATATATTTTTATAATTATAACTTATAATTATAATAAATTTGAAAATTTGATGAAAATGGTTGTAAAAATAGGAAAAAATTGATATACTTTATATCGAAATAAGTATATCTTTTTTTGATATATAAGTTAGGAGGATTATTTTATGAGTGAAGAAAATAAAGTGAATGAAGAAAAGGGAGAAGTAGTAGAATTAGAAGCGCAAGAAGAAATAAAAACAGACAATGACGGAATAAAAATATCAGATGATGTTGTAGCTGTAATTGCAGGTGTAGCAGTTTCAGAAGTACCAGGAGTATCTGGGATGTCAGGAGGATTTGCAGGAGGAATTACAGAAGTATTAAGTGGAAAGAAAAATTTAGCAAAAGGAATAAAAGTAGTTATAGAAGAAGATAAAGTAAAAATTGATGTCAATATAATAGTAGAATATGGCTCAAGAATTCCAGATGTAGCCTTTGAAATTCAAAATAGAGTAAAAAAATCAGTTGAAGGAATGACAGGGCTAAAAGTAGAGGAAGTCAATGTTCACGTACAAGGAGTCAACACAGACATTGTAAGAGAAGAACCAGAAGAAAGTAAAGAGGAAGATTAATAAATATAGAAACATTAAAAATACAAAATTATATTTTAGAAAAAATAAAAGTAGGAGGAAATGAAATGAAAATTTTAGAAAAAATCGCATTAATTATATATTCATATATTATATTAATATTAGCTGTTATATTATGTTTACTAGTATTTGGATGGTTAGACATGGAATTTGTAGGAGAAATAGTAAGAACAATTTTAGTAGGTGACATATCTGGGAAAATTGTATTAGGAGTAAGTGTTTTATTCATATTACTTTCTATAAAATGTATCTTTTTTGATTCATCATCAAAAGAACAGATAAAAGAAAGACAAGGAGTTCTTTTAGAAAACGAAAGTGGAAAGTTAATGATATCAAAGGAGACAATTGAAAATTTAGTAAATTCAGTTGCATTAAACTTTGAAAGTACCCAAAATGTAACAACAAGAGTAGAACTAGATAAAGAAAATAATGTAAAAGTTTATGCAAATTTAACTGTAACATCTAATGCTGTAATTAAAGATTTATCAGCAAAACTTCAAGAGAAAATAAAAGAAAAAATTAAATTAGCTACAGATTTAGATGTAAAAGAAGTAAATATTACAGTAAAAAAAGTTGCTCCTGAGGAAAATGTTTCTGAAAATACATAAAATATAGTAAGACTTATATAAGCAAAAACATAACATTGGTAATGAATTAAAAATCTCAAATATACTAGTAAAAATGTTTTTGACGAAAGAAAGGAACGGGAGTTTAAATGAATAATTTTAAAGATTTTTGGAACCAATATAAAGGAGCTATTATAGGTGTAGTTATAGCTATATTAATTCTAATTACAAGATTACATGATTTGATATTAGCAATTGTAGTTATAATATTAGGTGCTTTTATTGGAAACTATATACAACAAAACAAAGAAGATGTAAAAATAAAGTTAAAAAACTTTATAGATAAAATGTAATTATTAATTTTGATAATATTTGATTATAATATTAAAAACGAAGTGTATAAAAATAATTAGATTAGAAAATTCAAAAAACATATAATTAAATTAGGTAGAAAAGAAAGAGGAAAAATTATGAGCAGGTCAGCAATGAGAGAGCAAGCTTTTAAACTAATATATAGTTTAGAAATTCAAAAAAAAGAGAATTACGAAGAACAAATAGAGTTATTTCTAGAAGCTAATAATATACAAAATAAAGAAACAATAGAATACATTAGAGATGCAATATTAGGATTACAAGAGCACAAAAAAGAGATTTTGAGTCAAATAGAGAAAAACTTAAAATCAGACTGGAGATTAGAAAGGATATCTAAAATTGATTTATCTATTTTAGAACTTGCTATATATGAAATAAAATATAAAGAACTTCCATACAAAGTGGTCATAAATGAAGCAGTAGAACTTGCAAAAAAATATGGAGAAGATACATCAAAAAATTTTGTAAATGGAATTTTAGCAAGTGTCATAAAAGAATAAAAAATGTAAAAGCACTCAGCATTTTAGCAGTGATTTGTGACTAAAAAAGGAATGTGATAAAAATGAAATATGCAGATATGGCAATTTCGGTTACAGATTTAAATAAATATATAAAAGACAAAATTGCTAATGACGAATATTTAAATAATATTTTAGTAAAAGGCGAAATATCTAACTTCAAAAACCATTATACAGGACATCTCTATTTTACATTAAAAGATGAAAATTCTCTTATAAAATGTATAATGTTTAAAACTTATGCACAAAAACTAAAATTCATGCCAAAAGACGGAATGAAAGTACTAATTTTAGGTGGAGTTTCAGTTTTTGAAAGAGATGGAGTGTATCAAATATATGTAAAAATAATGGAAGAAGACGGATTAGGAGATTTATATACAAAATATCAAGAATTGAAAGAAAAATTAGAAAAGCAAGGACTCTTTGATAAAACTCATAAAAAAGCTATTCCATTAATGCCAAAAATTATAGGAGTATTAACATCACAGACAGGTTCAGTAATACGAGATATTATAAATGTCTCAACAAGAAGGAATCCAAATGTATATATACGACTATTACCAGTTCCTGTACAAGGAGAAGGTGCAGCAGAAAAAATAGCTGAAGGCATAGATTATATGAATAAAAACAAGTTAGCTGACGTTTTAATTGTCGCAAGAGGAGGAGGATCATTAGAAGATTTATGGCCTTTCAATGAAGAAATTGTAGCACATAGCATATATAATTCAGAAATACCAGTAATTTCAGCAGTAGGACATGAAACAGATTTTACAATAGCAGATTTTGTTGCGGACTTAAGAGCTCCAACGCCTTCAGCAGCGGCTGAATTAGCAGTACCAGATATTTATGAAGTTAAACAGAAGATAAATACATATCAAAATAGAATGAAACAGGCCTTATCTAAAAAATTAGAAATTATGAAATTGAGATATGAAAAATGTATTTCAAGTGTAGTTTTTAAAGAGCCAACAAGAAAAATTCAAGATAATTACCTAAAAATCGAAAGTTATATCAAGCAATTAGAAAATATAATAAGAGTTAAAGAGCAAAAGGAAAAGTCTAGATATATAGAATTAATTTCTAAGCTAGATACATTGAGTCCTTTAAAAACTTTGATTAGAGGATATGGTATTATTCAAAAAGACGGAAATGTAGTCAAAAGTGTAAAACAGTTAAAAGTTGGAGATAAGATAGATATAAGATTATCAGAAGGAAAGGCAGACGGTGTAATTGAAACGATTTCATCTGATGATATTAAACAGTTAAAAATAAATTAGAAATATATAACTAAGTTATAGTTAAATAATGTTATAAATTAGAGAACAGAAGGTAAAAATAAAAATTTTGAAAAGGATGGTGTAGAACATGGGAAAAAAAGAAAAAATATTAATGGTAGTAGTTATATTGATATTTGTTGCATTAGTTGGTGTTGTAGCAGCTGGATTTATTAATGATGCTAATAATCAAAAATCAGAAAATAATTATAGAGAAGAAAATCAAATACAAGAAGAAACTGAAAATGAAGTAGAAGAAAATACAGTAGAACCAGAGAATGTAATAGAACAAAATGAAGTTGAAGAAAATACTACTCAGATAGAGGAAAAACCACAAGATGATCAACAAAACACTCAAGAATCGCAACCACAAGTAATAGGAAAAGAAGAACAAGAAAGTAACAGTGATGAAGTAGGTAAAACAGATGATGAAAAAGCAATGGAATTAGCTAAAAACAAATGGGGAGAAAGCGATGATTCTGTAAAATTTGTAATAGAAAATAGAGACGGAAATAAATACAGAATTTCTGTTAGAGATGTGGCTACAACTGAGGCTGTTGCATGGTATACAGTAGACATTGAAACAGGAGCAATAGAAGAATAAAATATAAAGGGGGAACCATATTTTGGAAAGTACTTTTGAGGAAAAAATGAATGAATTAGAGAAAATTGTTACAGAGTTAGAAAAAGGAGAGCTAAATCTTGATGAATCTGTATCTAAATTTGAAGAAGGTATTAAAATTTCAAAACAATGCAATGAAATATTAGAAAAAGCAGAGAAAAAAATATCTATATTACTTAATAAAGATGGAGAAGTGACAGAAGAAGGTTTTGAAACATAAGATTAAAATATGAGGGGGAGAAATTAGAAAAAATGAATGACTTTTTAGGATTTATACAAAATAAATATATATACATACCATTTTTATTATGGTTTGGAATACAACTTTTTAAATTAATTTATGATTTAGTTACAACAAAGAAATTTAATTTTAAGAGAATATTAGGTGCAGGTGGAATGCCAAGTTCACACTCAGCAGTAGTTACAGGACTTACAACACTAATCGGAAAATATGAAGGTGTAAATACTGCTATTTTTGCAGTTTCATTTGTAATGGCATTTGTTGTTATGTATGATGCTTGTGGAGTTCGTAGAGCGGCAGGAAAACAGGCAGCTTTACTAAATAAATTAATAGAAACACCTGGATTAAGTGGTGTTCAAGTTTCAGAAAAATTAGTAGAAGTACTAGGACATACTCCAGTTCAAGTTTTTGTTGGAGCTTTAATAGGATTTGTTGTGGGAATTATTGCGTAAAAAAGGGCTTTATAAGCCCTTTTTGAAATGATCTAAAAAGTAGATAAGGGGGAAAGGTTATGACAGATATAGAAATTGCAAGAAATACAAAATTAGAAAATATAGTAAAAATAGCAGAAAAAGTAGGAATTGAGCAAGAAGATTTAGAATTATATGGAAATTATAAAGCAAAAATTTCCAATAATGTATATAAGAAATTGGAAAAAAAACAGGATGGAAAATTAATATTAGTAACAGCAATTAGCCCAACACCTTTGGGAGAAGGAAAAACAACAATATCTATTGCAATTGCGGACGGATTGAAAAAAATAGGGAAAAAATCTATTCTAGCATTAAGAGAGCCTTCACAAGGACCTGTGTTTGGAATTAAAGGAGGAGCGACAGGACGGAGGAAAAGTTCAAATTGCTCCAATGGAAGATATCAACTTACATTTTACAGGAGACATTCATGCAATAACAGCAGCTAACAATCTACTTTCTAGTATGATAGATAATCATATTTATTTTGGAAATGAATTAGGATTTGATAAAGTAGTTTGGAAAAGATGTTTAGACTTAAATGATAGGCAGTTAAGAGAAGTAGAAACAGGTTTATCAAACGAAAAAAATATTGTATCAAGAAGAGATAAATTCGATATAACCGTTGCATCAGAAGTTATGGCAATAGTATGTTTAGCAAAAGATATGAATGATTTAAAAAGAAGATTAGGAAATATTTTAATAGGTTACAACAAAGAAGGAGAAGCAATATATGCAAAACAACTAAAAGTGCAAGGAGCAATGGCTGTTTTATTAAAAGATGCAATAAAACCTAACTTAGTGCAAACATTAGAGCATACTCCTGCAATAGTACATGGGGGCCCATTTGCTAATATTGCGCATGGATGTAATAGTATTATTGCAACAAAAATGGCATTAAAATTAGGAGACTATGTTATAACAGAAGCTGGGTTTGGAGCAGACTTAGGTGCCGAAAAATTTTTAGATATCAAATGTAGAGAGGCAAAAATAAAACCAGATGCAGTTGTTTTAGTTGCAACAATAAAAGCAATAAAATATCATGGGGGACAGCAAAAAGAAAATTTAGCAGAAGAAAACATAGACGCATTAGAAAAAGGAATAGATAATCTATATAGACATATAGATAATTTAAAAAATAAATTTGGATTAAATGTAATTGTAGCATTAAATAAATTTAATCAAGATACAGAAAACGAAATTAACTATTTGGAAAATAAATTAAATGAAAAAGGGATTCAACTAAGTTTAGTAGAAGGCTGGGCAAAAGGTGGAGAAGGAGCAGTCGATATAGCTAATAAGTTAGTAGATTTGGTTGAGAAAAAAGAAGAATTCAAATATATATATGAATTAGATGAAAGTATAAAATCAAAAGTACAAAGAGTTGCAACAAATATATATGGTGCAAAAGATGTTGAATACTCAGAAGAAGCGGAAAAGGAAATTGAGAAAATAGAAAAATTAGGTTATGGAAATTTACCAATTTGTATAGCTAAAACTCAATATTCTTTCTCTGACGATGCAAAGAATTTGGAATGTAAAGATGAGTATACAATAAATGTTAGAAATGTAGAATTAAAGGCAGGAGCTGGCTTTATTGTTGTGTTGGCCGGAAAAATAATGACTATGCCTGGACTTCCTAAAGTTCCGGCAGCAGAAAGTATTGATATTAATGAAAAAGGAGAGATAGTAGGAATTTTTTAGTGTGCCACTGGGGACGTGTTTTTTTGGCACAAAATATGTAAATATAAAAAAATACATAAAAATATATTTTGTGCCAAAAAAATACGTCCCCAATGGCACAAAGGGAGGATTTAAATGAATGATAAAATAGTAATAAAAGGAGCAAAAGAACATAACTTAAAAAATATAGATTTAGAAATACCAAGAGACAAATTAGTAGTAATAACAGGACTATCAGGATCTGGAAAATCTAGTCTAGCATTTGATACACTATATGCAGAAGGACAAAGAAGATATGTAGAAAGTTTATCATCTTATGCTAGACAATTTTTAGGACTAATGGAAAAGCCAAATGTAGAAAGAATTGACGGTTTATCTCCTGCGATTTCAATAGACCAAAAAACCACATCAAAAAATCCACGTTCAACAGTAGGAACAGTAACAGAAATATATGACTATATACGTCTTTTATATGCTAGAATTGGAGTACCATATTGTCCAAATTGCCATAAAAAAATAGAAAAGCAAACAATAGACCAAATAGTGGACAATATTATGACATTAGAAGAAGGAACAAAAATTCAAGTATTAGCGCCAGTTGTAAGACGGTAGAAAAGGAGAATTTGTAAAGCAATTACAAGAATATCAAAAAGAAGGATTTGTCAGAATAAGAGTAGATGGCGAAGTATATGAAATTTCGGATGATATAGAGATAGATAGAAAGAAAAAACATAATATAGAATTAATAGTAGATAGACTTGTAATAAAACCTGATATAGTTAGTAGATTAACTGAATCTGTAGAGGTAGCATTAAAGCATGCTAATCAATTAGTTTTGATAGATGTTGTAGGAAAAGAACCTAAATTGTATAGTTGTAATTATGCTTGTCCTGACTGTGGATTTAGTTTTCCGGAATTAACACCAAGAATGTTCTCATTTAATAATCCATTTGGAGCATGCCCAACATGTACAGGTATTGGATATTTAATGAAAATGGATGAGGATTTGATTGTACCAGATAAAAATAAAACCCTTTATGACGGAATAAAAGCATTTGGAGCAAGTACTATGAAAAAGGGTGACACCATGGCAAAAATGTATTTTGAAAGTGTAGGTAAACATTATGGCATAGATATAAAGGACAAAAAGATAAAAGACCTACCTAGGTGGTTTATGGAAAAAATACTATATGGTACCGGAGATGAAGAAATTGATTTTGAATATGAATCATTCGCAGGAATTAGAAAGTTTAAAGCACCATTTGAAGGAGTGTTACCAACATTAGATAGACGTCATAATGAAACTAAGTCTCAAGGAATGAGAGATTTCTATGAAATGTATATGAGTAATTCTCCATGTTATTCGTGCCATGGAGCAAGATTAAAGCCGGAAATTTTATCAATAAAAATAGGAGATAAAAATATAAATGAATTGACAGATATGTCAATAGACAAAATAAAGAATTTTTTGAACAATTTAGAGCTAGACAAAACACAAGCAATGATATCAGAATTAATATTAAAAGAAATTGACCAAAGATTACAATTTTTAATGGATGTTGGATTAGAATATTTAACATTATCAAGAAATGCAGGGACTTTATCAGGAGGAGAGGCACAAAGAATTAGACTAGCAACTCAAATCGGCTCAGGGTTGACAGGAGTACTATATATATTAGATGAGCCAAGTATAGGATTACATCAAAGAGATAATGATAAATTATTGGCTACATTGAAAAAGCTAAGAGATTTAGGAAATACATTATTAGTTGTAGAACATGATGAAGACACTATGTATGCAGCAGACCAAATCATAGATATCGGACCAGGAGCAGGAAGATATGGAGGTCAGGTAATGGCACAGCGGAACAGCAGAAGAAGTAAAAAAGGTAGAAAATTCTATAACAGGACAATATTTAAGTGGAAGAAAAAGAATACCAGTGCCAGAAAAGAGAAGAAAACATGTAAAGTCAAAAGTCATAGAAGTTCAAGGAGCAACAGAAAATAATTTAAAAAATATAAGTGTAAAATTCCCATTAGGTGTATTTACTTGTGTAACAGGTGTTTCAGGGTCAGGAAAATCAACATTAGTTAATGAAGTATTATATAAAACTGTTGCAAAAGAATTAAATGGTTCAAACGAAAAACCAGGAAAATGTAAAGGTGTAAAAGGATTGAACAATATAGACAAAATTATTAATATAGACCAATCACCAATAGGAAGAACGCCACGTTCAAATCCAGCAACATATACAGGGGTATTTGACTATATAAGAGATTTATTTGCGGCAACTGAAGAAGCAAAAGTTCGTGGATATCAAAAAGGTAGATTCAGTTTTAATGTGGCAGGTGGAAGATGCGAAAGTTGTAATGGTGATGGTGTTCACAAAATAGAAATGCACTTCTTACCAGATATATACGTACCATGTGAAGTATGTAAAGGTAAAAGGTATAATAGAGAAACATTAGAAGTAAAATATAAGGGAAAAAATATAGCTGATGTTCTAGATATGACAGTAGAAGAAGCATTACAATTCTTTGATAAAGTTCCAAGAATAAAACAAAAAATTCAGACATTGTATGATGTAGGATTAAGTTACATTAAATTGGGACAGCCTTCGACAACACTTTCAGGTGGAGAAGCTCAGAGAGTAAAACTAGCGACGGAATTATCTAAAAAAGCAACAGGAAAAACATTATATATATTAGATGAACCAACAACAGGACTCCATATAGCAGATGTTCATAAATTGGTAGATATTTTGCAAAGATTAGTAGATACAGGCAATACAATTATTGTAATTGAACATAATTTAGATTTAATAAAAACAAGTGATTATATTATTGATTTAGGTCCAGAAGGTGGAGATAATGGCGGAGAGGTAATTGCAGTAGGAACACCTGAACAAATTTGTAAAAATGAAAGAAGTTATACAGGTAAGTTTTTGAAAAAGTATTTAGAATGTTAGGAATATAACCTCGTTATAAAAAAATAAAATCAGTTATAAAAAACAGATAAAAAGCAAATACTAAGAAAAGGAAAAAATATTTAATATAACTGAAAGCGAGGAATAAAAATGTATAATTTTAGAACAGACTTAGCATCAGAAAGAAGAGACATATATCAAAAAGCAAATAATCTTGAGCAAATAGACGGAATAGAAGCAACAAAAGAAGACGTCGACGAAAAAATACAAATAGAAAGAGTAAAAATAACCAATGAAAAAGGAGAGCAAGCAATAGGAAAACCAATAGGAAACTATATAACAATAGATATAAAAAAATTAAAGATAGCACAAGATGAAGAAATTCAAAAAGCAGGAGAAGCATTGTCGAAAGAATTAAAAAATGTAATAGATGTTCATATTGATAAACAAGGCGAAATATTAGTAGTAGGATTAGGAAATATATATGTTACTCCTGATAGTTTAGGACCAAAAGTAGTTAATGAAATAGAAGTAACAAGACATATAATAAACTATCTACCACAATATGTAAATGAAGGAACAAGAATGGTAAGTGCAATAGCACCAGGAGTACTAGGAACTACAGGGATAGAGACAGTAGAAATATTAAAAGGAATAGTAGATAATATAAATCCCAAACTGGTAATAGTAATAGATGCCTTAGCCTCAAGAAGTATAGAAAGAATAAGTAGTACTGTTCAATTGTCAGATACTGGAATAGTTCCAGGAGCAGGGGTTGGGAATACAAGAAGTGAAATAAGTCAAAAAACTTTAGGAATACCAGTAGTTGCAATTGGAATTCCAACAGTTGTAGAAACAGCTGTATTAGTAAATGATTGTTTGGATTTATTTATTACAAAGCTACAAGAAGAAGCAAAATCTAATGATTATTTGAATAATTTAAAAGAAGAAGATAATTATGAAGAAATAAAGCAAGCTTTAGTGCCTCAAGATTATAACTTAATTGTGACTCCTAAAGAAATTGATGATTTGATTGAAAATATGACAAAAATTGTAGCAACCGGAATTAATCAAGCAATGTAAATAATAAAGTACAAAATGAAACAATTCAGAGGTCAATAAGGCAAGAAAGCATTCTTGCCTTATTGACCTCTGAATTGTTACTGCAAAATTAAAAATAGTAAAAGATTTGACAAATAAAAATCTTATGCTATACTAAATCTAGTAAACTATTGAGACACACTAGAAACAGAGAAAGTGGAATATTTTAAAGTGCTTAGAATGTTCAAAAAAGGAGTAAGCATGAAAGAAAAACGTAGGAAAAAAAGAGAAATAGGAGAAGGAATAGAAGAACTATTAACTAGGCTAAGAAAAGAAAAAGGTTGGACTTACTCAGATATATTAATGCGATTACCAGATAAAACATTAACAGAGAAAGACATAAAAAAATGGGAAATAGGACTAAAATATCCAGACCTAAATATGATATATGAATTATCAGCATTATACCAAGTATCGGCGGCAGATTTTATTCAAGCAAAAAACAATAGCTTTGAAAAAGGATTAGCATCTGTAAACATGACAATCGCAAAATGGATATGCTATTTTTTAAATATATCTATATATGCAGCTATTGTTTTGACAGTGATATTTTATGTTTTTATGTTTGCATTTAGTTTATGGTTTTTTGTTACTATGCTTTCAACTGTTGATAAAAGCAGAATATAGGCAAAAGCAAAATATAAACAGATAAAAGTCGCTGTGTTCCAGCGAGAATGAACACAATTTTATTTACATAAAATTGGTGTAGAACAAATTTACGGAAAGCCAACGAAGAAAGGTAAAATTAGCACAATATTAAGGCTTTCCGATTTGCCCTTATTTTGTTATACAATAGGAAAGTTATCCTTTCCTATTGTATAAAAGTCGCTGTGCTCCAACGAATGCACACAATTTTAAAGAATAATACAAATTAATCCACCACTACCTTCGTTAACAATTCTTTCTAAAGTTTCTTGCAATTTAATTTGAGCATCTTCAGGCATTTTAGCAAGTTTAGTTTGTAGACCTTCATTAACAAGTTCGTGCAAATTTTTTCCAAAAATATTTGATTCCCAAATTTTTTTAGGATCATTTTCAAATTCAGAAAGTAAGTAATTTACTAATTCCTCTGATTGTTTCTCTGAACCAACAATAGGAGAAACTTCTGTTGCAACATTAGTTTTAATAAGGTGAATACTAGGTGCCATGGCTTTTAGTTTTACACCAAATCTTGAACCCTGCTTAAACATTTCAGGTTCTTCTAAGATTAATTCGTCAATTGAAGGAGTAACAATACCATAGCCTTTTCTATCAACTTCATCTAGTGCTGATGCGATTTTATCATATTTTTTCTTAGTTTTTGACAAAGTAGAAATAATACTAAATAAATCACCTTCATTATTGACATCAACACCAGTAATTTCAGAAAGTACATTATAAAACAATTCATCTTTTAAAGAAATATCTATATTTACATTTCCAGAACCCAATTGAATGTCAGCAATAGATGTTTTACTAATAATTTCTGTTTGTCTGATCGAATCTACGCAACTGGAAACATCTTTCAAAACATTTATATTTTCGAAAGCCTCTCGAATTTCTTTTAATAATTCAGCTCTTACAGGATGCTCAAAATCTAATCCGTCAATCCACCTTGGAAATTTAATACAAATTTGTTCAACAGGAAATTCATATAAAACCTTAGAAAAGATGTTATTGATATCATCAATTGTTAAATACTCACAATTTGTAGGGATTACAGTTGCTTTATACTTATCGCTTAAAATATCTGCTAATTCTCTAGTATAAGTAGAATTAGGCTCTTCGGAGTTTAGTAAAATAACAAAAGGCTTATTTAAAGACTTTAATTCATTTACAACTCTTTCTTCAGCTTTAATATAATCTTCTCTAGGAATATCAGTAATAGTTCCGTCAGTTGTTACTAAAATTCCAATTGTTGAATGTTCTTCAATAACTTTTTTAGTTCCGATTTCAGCAGCTTTTTCAAATGGGATTTCCTCTTCAGACCATGGTGTTTTTACCATTCTTGGCATATCATCTTCAAGATATCCGATAGCATTATCTACTAAATATCCAACGCAATCGACCAACCTTGTTTTGAATTTTAAATTATTATCTAAAGTAATTTCAATTGCTTCATTAGGAACAAATTTAGGCTCTGTTGTCATGATTGTTTTTCCACCAGCACTTTGTGGAAGTTCATCTTTAGCTCTTTCTTTTTTGTATTCATTGTCTATGTTAGGAATGACTAAAAGATCCATGAACTTTTTGATAAAAGTAGATTTTCCAGTCCTAACAGGGCCAACTACTCCAACATAGATATCTCCATCTGTTCTTTTTGCGATGTCTTGATACAATCTTGTATTTTCCATCTATATACCTCCTTTGATTTTCGAGAAAAATGTTTGTACTCAGATTACTTTAGTTAATATATATTGAAAAGAACTTTGAAATATGACAAGTTTTCCAAAAAACTTGATAACAAAAAGGAAATGTGATAAAATAGCAATGTTATATAAAAAACATATAATATATTAAATAGATAAAAACTAAAGGGGAGTACTAAAAATGGATAAAACACAAAATGTAATGGAATTACTAAAAGTATATAACCAAGAACATGTAATAAATTTATTGGAAAAATTAAAAGGAAATAAGAAAGAAGAATTAATAGAGCAACTTATAAAAATAGACTTTCATCAGATAAAAGAATTATATGACAACACTAAAAAGGAAATAGAGATAAAAGAAAATAAAATAGAAGAGATATCATATTTAGATAAAGCAAAACTAAAATATGAACAAAGAGAAGAATTTGATGCTTTAGGTGAAGATATAATTAGGAAAGGTCAATATGCTGTTGTTACTATGGCTGGAGGTCAAGGAACAAGACTAGGATATCCGGGACCAAAGGGAACATTTAAATTAGATGTATATGGAAAAGGAAAGTATTTATTTGAAATATTGGCAGAAAATTTAAAAGAAGCAAATAAAAAGTATGATACGACGATTCCTTGGTACATAATGACTAGTAAAGAAAACAATGATGAAACAGAAGCATTTTTGAAAAAAAATAATTATTTCGGATATGATGAAGAAAATGTAATGCTATTTATGCAAGGAGAATTACCGTTAGTAGATACAGAAGGAAAACTTCTTATAGGTAAAGATATGAAAATCAAAGAAGCTTCAGACGGAAATGGAGGAGTATTCTCATCATTAAGAGCAACAGGAATGCTTGCAAATATGAAAGAAAGAAATATAAAATGGATTTTTATTGGGGGAGTAGATAATGCCTTATTAAAAATGGCAGATGTCACATTATTAGGGATGGCAATAAAAAAAGAAGTACAAATTGCATCAAAATCAGTTGTAAAGGCAAATCCACAAGAAAGAGTAGGAGTATTCTGCAAGATGAATGGTCATCCAAAGGTTATAGAATATTCTGAACTTCCAGAAAAAATGGCAGAAGAAGTAGATTCAAGTGGAGAACTTAAATATGGAGAATCACATATCATGTGTAATTTGTTTACAATAGATGCTATTGAAAAAGTAAGCAAAGAACCTCTAATGTATCACAGTGCATTTAAGAAAAATTCATACATAGATGAAGAGGGTAAAGAAATAATACCAGAAGAACCTAATTCATACAAATTTGAGTCATTTATATTTGATGCTTTTGAGTTTTTTGATGATATTGCTATATTAAGAGGAAAAAGAGAGGATGATTTTGCTCCGGTAAAGAATAAAGATGGGGTTGATAGTCCAAAGACGGCTAAAGAATTATATGAAAAATATTGGGAAAGACAATGAAATTTGGGGACGTTCTTCAAAGTTCAACAATTCAGAAGTTAATGGATGAGGAATGTTTTCTTGAAAAAGCTTCGAATGTGCCGTGGAATGGAGCTAGCCGAGAAGATTTTGAAAGAAAACATTCCTCATCCATTAACTTCTGAATTGCTACTAAAAAATAAAGAAATTCATAAAAATTTCTTTATTTTTTTGTGCAGATTGTATATAATAAGAAAAACAAAAAAGAAGAGGTGCAAACAAATGAATAAAGAGCAAGCCAAAAAAAGAATTGAAGAATTAAGAAAGCAGACAGAATTTTATGCAGAGAAATACTATGATGAAGACAAACCAGAAATAACAGACTTTGAATATGATATGTTAATGGTAGAACTAAGAAACTTAGAAAAAGAATACCCAGAATTTCAATCAGCAGAATCATTGACACAAAAAGTGGGAGGACATGTAAAAGAAGGATTTGAAAAAGTAACACATGAAGTACCATTGCAAAGCCTACAAGACGTATTTAGTTTAGAAGAAGTAGAAGAATTTGACGAGAGAATTAAACAAAAAGCCAAAGAAAATGGAATAAAAGAAGTAATGTATGTAGTTGAAACAAAGATAGACGGATTATCGGCTGCACTAGAATATAAAAACGGAAAATTTGTAAGAGGAGCAACAAGAGGAAATGGGCTAGTAGGAGAAGATGTAACACAAAATTTAAAAACAGTAAAAACAATACCAAAAGAGATAAAGGACAAAATAGATATAACAGTTCGTGGAGAAGTATTCATCTCAAAAAAAGATTTTGAAAAAATGAATGAAGAAAGAGAAGCAAATGAAGAAGAGCTATTTGCTAATGCTAGAAATGCAGCAGCAGGTTCTTTAAGGCAATTAGATAGTAAAATAACAGAGCAAAGACCATTAGATATTTATATATTTAATGTTCAAAAAATAGAAGGGAAAGAATTCAATTCACATTTTGAAGAATTAGAATATTTAGATAAATTAGGGTTTAATGTAAATCCTGTAAGAATACCATGTCACAATATAGACGAAGTAAAAAAAGCGATAGAAGAAATTGGTGAAGAAAGAGAAAAGCTAACTTTTGGAATAGATGGTGCAGTAGTAAAAGTAGATAACTTAAAATTTAGAGAAATTTTAGGAACAACAGCTAAAACTCCAAGATGGGCAGTAGCATATAAATATCCACCAGAGAAAAAAGAAACTATATTAAAAGATATAGTATGCCAAGTTGGAAGAACAGGAGTAATTACACCAATGGCAATATTGGAACCAGTACAAGTAGCAGGTTCTACGATATCAAAGACAACACTTCATAATGAAGATTTCATTAAAGAAAAGGAATTAAAAATAGGGGATACTGTAGTTATTCAAAAAGCAGGAGATGTAATACCTGAAATAGTAGAAGTGAAAAAAGAAAAAAGAACAGGAAAAGAAAAGGACTTCGAAATGCCAAGACAGTGTCCGGTATGTGGGGCACCAGCAATTAGAGAAGAAGGAGAAGCGGCAATTCGTTGCACAGGAATAGAATGTCCAGCAAAACTTTTTAGAAATTTAGTACATTTTGTATCAAGAGAAGCAATGAATATAGACGGACTAGGAGAAAATATTATCCAACAATTGTTAGATAATCACTTGATAGAAAATATAGCAGATATATATACACTAACATTTGAAGAAATTGCATCATTAAAAAAGAACGGAAAAAAATTCGCACAAAATTTAATAGATAGTATAAACAAGAGTAAAGAAAATGATTTATATAGACTAATTACAGCATTAGGAATTAGACATGTAGGCACAAAAGCATCAAAAATATTAGCTAAAAAATATAAAAATTTAGACAACTTAATGAATGCAAAAACAGAAGAACTAAGCGAAATAAAAGATATTGGAGAAATAATGGCAAATAGTATAGAAAACTTTTTCAGTCAAGAACAAACAAAAGACTTGATAGCAAAACTAAAACAAGCAGAAGTAAATATGAGTTATATAGAAAAAGAAGGAGAGGACAACAGATTCGAAGGAAAGACATTTGTACTAACAGGAAGCTTAGAAAATTATACAAGAGGAGAAGCTGCAAATCTTATAGAAAAATATGGAGGAAAAACATCAAGTTCAGTTTCGAAAAAGACAGATTATGTATTAGCAGGGGAAGATGCAGGAAGTAAGTTAACAAAAGCTCAGAATTTAGGAGTTACAATCCTAACAGAGCAAGAGTTTCAGAGTATGCTGGAACGTTAGGACACGCCAAAACGTTTCGAAAAAGACGATAAGTATTGATATATACGGAATTTTATTGTTTGGAATTAATAAATGATGAAATATTAGAATTATATTAAGAGAAAGGACAAAGAATGGATAAGTTTGAAAAAATGGAAGAATTAAAGATTGCAATGATGAGAAAAGTTATATATAGAGAGGAAATGCCAGCTGAAATATATGGAATTGTTAAAGAATCTTTTGAAGGAGTGTTGAATAGATACAATAATATGGCTTGCAATAACCTAAGTATTCAAGAATATATGCAGGGAAATTTAGAATATATTAAATTTTATATTAATGAAAACTTAGGAGAAAAACGTAAAGAGGCTCAAATGGAACAAGTACAAGATATAGTTAGAAGAATTGAAGGAAATTTAGAAGATATAGAAACATTAGAAAATGATAAAAATAGGCAAGAAGGGTATAGAGAAGAAATCAATCAAATAGATTCGAAAAATCAAGAAATGACAGCAAATATAATAACAGCAATGGAAGAAACTTTAAAAGACGTGCAATCTAGACAGAATAGGATTTTGGATTCGAATGGCTTTAGTATGGATAGAATAGAACAAATAAATCAAAATGTGCAGGATTTTATAAGATATTATGTAAGTAGAAATCAAGAAAAAATTTATGAAGTATTGGAAAAAGATAGTGATTCCTTAAAAGAAGAACTATTAAGTGAATATGAACAGTATCTGTTACAAAACTTATCTGAAAGAAGAGCAAATGAACAACAAAATGAAGAAGAGCAAGAGGAAAAAACGAAAAGAGAAGAATTTATAGAAAGGCTAGATGCTGGAATTAGTTTAGAAGAACAAAAAGACTTTTCAGAAAAACAGACTAATGAATTGGAAAAAGAAAGAAAAAATGAAGAACAAGAAAATAGTATAAGTTCACTAGATGAAAATGTTATAATATAAAAATGGAAGAAAAACTTTGGACATGAAACTTGTTCCATAAGATAAAAGAGGAATTTTTTGTGTGATGTTCCAAGAGGGGTGAAAAAGTGGAAAATTATACGTTTGAAAAAATGTGGTTAGATTTAAAAAATGGATATCAAATATATTATACGTATGTGGGAAACAGATATGTTTTATTTAAAACTGCGGATAATTGCTATACTCAGAAGCTATTATCTGAACATAAAAAGAATCCACAGCCAAGAATGTTAATGTTAACATTAAAGAGAGTTAAAGAAATGTTCCCATATTTTGAAGATATTGAATATAAAGTAGCGAGTGATATAAATACAATTGATTTAAAATAAATTGTATGATATACTGAGACAGAACTTGGGATTGAGAAAAATTGAGAACTAAATGTATTAATGTTTGTTTAATAATAAAGGAATGTGGTAAAAGATGACAACAATTATCAATGGAAAAAAAGTATCTCAAAAAATAAGAGAAGAACTAAAAGAAGAATGTGAAGAAATAAAAAAACAAGGAATCATACCAAAATTAGCAGTAATAATGGTTGGAGATAATCCTGCATCAAAAGTATATGTAAGAAATAAAAATAAAGCCTGCCAAGAAATTGGTATTGAATATGAAGAATATTTCTTAAAAAGTGAAATAACGCAAGAAAAATTAATTGAATTAATTGAAGATTTAAATAATAGGAAAGATATTAATGGAATATTACTTCAAAGTCCAATACCAAATCATTTGGATATAAATGAAGCATTCAGAAAAATATCACCAGAAAAAGATGTTGACGGATTTCATCCTGCAAATGTAGGGAAATTAATTTTGAATCAAGATACATTTGTATCATGTACACCTTACGGAATAATGAAATTATTTGCAGAATATAATATTGATTTAAATGGTAAACATGTTGTTATCCTAGGCAGAAGTAATATTGTAGGAAAACCTCTTATAGCATGTTGCTTAAATAGAAATGCAACTGTTACTGTGTGTCATTCAAAAACTGAGAACTTAGAGGAACACACAAAAAAAGCAGATATATTAATAGTTGCAATAGGCAAAGCAAATTTTGTAAAAAAAGAAATGATAAAGGACGGAGCAGTGATAATTGATGTAGGCATTAATAGAACAGATGAAGGAAAGTTAACAGGTGATGTGGATTTTGAAAATGTAAAAGATGTAGCAGGATATATTACACCTGTTCCTGGTGGAGTTGGACCAATGACAATTGCTATGCTAATGAATAATGTAATAAAAGCTGCAAGGTTACAAAACAAAAATAATTAAAGTTTGGTCGTTAAAATAAATAAAAAAGTTAGGGGCATTATTTATAATGCTCTTTTTCGTTGAATAGGAAAAATTGATTTTTCCTATTCAACAAAAAAACAACATTTCATTTGCCAGTGACCCCTGAAATGTTACAAAATAAAAGATATTATGAATTTAATTTGATTTTAAGAGAGGAGAGAATATGATAGAAAGAGATGCTTTAGAAAGAAAAAGATACTGGATATGGTTATCTTTGATTCAAGGGCTGGGTAGCATAAAAAAACAGAGGCTGCTTAAAAAATTAAAAAAACCAGAAAAGATATATTATACAAGTGAGGAAGAATTATTAAAAGTAGAAGGGATAGGAGAAACATTAGTAAATGCAATTTTAGATAATAATACTAAGCGAGTTGTGGATAAACATATAGAATATCTGTGGAAAAATCAAATAGATATAATATCAATTGTGGATAGAGAATATCCAGAAATATTAAAAGAGATATATGATTATCCTATAAGTTTATATATAAAAGGCAATAAAGAAATATTAAGAGATAGAAGTATAGCAATAGTAGGATGTAGAGAAGCAAGTAATTATGGCAAAAAAGCCGCTAAGTATTTTGCATATAATTTAGCTAGAAAAGGTATAAATATAATAAGTGGATTAGCTAGAGGAGTGGATAGTTATTCACATATAGGAGCAATATGTTCTGAAAACGAGGATAAGTATCCACATAATAAAAGTTATCCACAGCCTAACACAAAAAATGTTGTGGATAACTATGAACAAAAAATAAATTGTGGAAAAACAATAGCAGTTTTGGGAAATGGATTAGATACAATTTATCCAACAGAAAATATAGAACTGGCAGAATATATCATAAAATCAGGTGGAGCAATTATTACAGAATATCCACTTGGAACAAAACCAGAAAAAATGAATTTTCCAGCTAGAAATAGAATTGTTAGTGGACTTTGTAAAGGTGTGTTAGTTATTGAAGCAAAAGAAAAAAGTGGAAGTTTGATTACAGTAGATTATGCTTTAGAGCAAGGCAGAGATGTTTATGTGGTTCCAGGAAATATTAATTCTATAAATTCAATTGGAACAAATAATTTAATAAAACAAGGAGCTCAGTTAGTAACTAATTTTAACGAAATACTCCACAGTACATTCTAAGTCAATTCGAAAAGTTATCCACTTCAACATCTGAACGGTTACATTTGAGTTAAAATTCATTGACCCTTGAAGTGTTACACATTTTAAGTTATGACTAAACAAAAAATATTGAAGGGACAAAAAAACTGTGGTATAATTGGCAAAATGAAAAATAAATTATATTTAGATTTGCTCTTTAGGAGGAGATAGAAATGGAGAGAATAAAATTAAAAGATAGAATATTACCTACTTATACAAAAGGAGAAGAAATATTTAATATGACATCACATATAGTTGGAGCGGTACTAGGAGTAGTTGCGACAGTACTATGTATTGTATTTGCAGCAATTAATGGAAATGTATATGGTGTTGTAAGTGGAGCAATTTATGGTGTTACAATGATAATTTTATATACAATGTCAAGTATATATCATGGACTTAGTCCAAAAAGATATTCAAAAAGAGTATTTCAAGTATTAGATCATTGTTCTATATTTCTATTAATTGCGGGTTCATATACACCATTTGCATTGTGCACGCTAAGAGAAGATAATCCTATAATAGGTTGGACAATATTTGGGATAATATGGGGAGTAGCAATATTAGGAATTGTACTAAATTCTATAGACATAAAAAAATTCAAAGTATTTTCAATGATATGCTATTTAATAATGGGCTGGTGTATTATAATAAAAATTAATTTATTGCCAGAACTTTTAGGAATGCCAGGATTTATATTATTATTAGCAGGAGGTATAGCATATACTATTGGTGCTGTTTTATATGGTATAGGAAAAAAACATAAATATGCACATTCAATATTTCATTTATTTATATTGCTAGGAAGTCTATTGCAATTTTTATGTATTTTATTATACGTAATGTAAAAAGTTATACATCCATTTTCACAATACAGTTATGATAATTTAGACTTTAAGAAAATAGTACATTAACGATGTTAAAGATATCAACAGACATATATGAAATTTTTATACAATAAAAACGCAAGCTTTAAAAGCTTGCGTTAGGATGTATTGTATAATGTATAATATATATTAAGTTTAGCATATATTTCTATAAAATGCAAGTAATAAAAACGTTGATAAAGTGAGAATAATATATGAAAAAAGGAGATATACTATAATAAATTAGGAAAAGACAAAATTTAAGAAAAAAATAAAATTTGTAAACAAAAAAAAGATGTGCTAAGATATAAATAACTTAAGAGAAGTCTTAAAAAAGAATTAAATAGTTTTTAATTTCCCTGCGTAGTGCGTAATGGCAGAATTTTTAGAACCAACACACATTAAGAGGGGACAATCTCAAAATATGGCGTGCATGCTCACCGTTTGAATTGTGAGAAGCCCATGAGTATTTTGGTAGTCACCCACCTGTTTTTAGGAACAGGTCCTTAAAAATTCACGGAGCTGACGGCTAAGGCGGGGTTTTATATTTTTAAAAGAAATGTTTTTTGTAGAAAGTATAAAAGAAAATGATATAATTTTTGTAGGAAAATGACAAAGAAAAGATGTCGTTTTCCTATATTTTTTTCTACAATTTTATAATGCCAATTTTGTGCCAAACGAACCTGTCCCTTTTGGCAAAAAATTGCCAAACGAACCCGTCCCATTAGGCAAATTAAACAAAAAATAAAAAAATTTTCAAATTCTACAAATTTAGCAAAAAAATAGTGTATAATATAGAAAAGAAAAAAAGAACACAAATAAAAGAGAAGGGAATGAAAACAAAAATGGAAGAATTCAAATCAGGATTTGTAACACTAATAGGAAGAACAAATGTAGGAAAATCAACACTATTAAACTTGCTTGTTGGAGAAAAAGTAGCAGCAATAGCAAACAAAGTACAAACAACAAGAACAGCAATAAAGGGAATAGTAAACAGAAAAAACTCACAAATAATATTCATAGATACTCCAGGGATACACAAACCAAAGCATAAACTAAATGAAACAATGGTAGAAACATCATTTGCGACAATACCAGATAGTGATATAATCCTTTTTTTAATCGAAGCAACAAGCCACGAAATAGGAAAAGGAGATAGACTAATATTAGAAAAAATAAAAGAGGCTAAAAGAAAAACAATATTAATTATTAATAAAATTGACTTGGTAAAAAGAGAAAGTTTATTAAATTTGATTGATATTTATAGTAAAGAATATAATTTTGAAGCAGTTATTCCCATATCAGCAACAAATAGTAAATATAGAGAAATTATATTAGACGAAATAGAAAAGAACTTAAAAGAAGGACCTGCATATTATGATATAGAAGAATATACAGATCAAACAATAAGACAACTTGCAGAAGAAACAATAAGAGAGAAGGCATTAAAACTTTTGCAAGATGAAGTGCCTCATGGAATATTAGTCGAAGTTGAAAAATTAAAATCAAGAAAAAATAAGCAAGGTGAAGATATTTATGATATTGATGCAACAATTTATTGCTTACGAGATTCTCATAAAGGCATAATTATAGGAAAAAATGGAGAAATGTTAAAGAAAATAGGAAGAGCAGCAAGAATAGATATGGAGCAAAACTTTGGCGTAAAAATTAATTTAAAAACTTGGGTAAAAGTTAAAGAGGACTGGATTGATAATCCAACAATTGTTAATCAATTTAAGTTGAAATAAGAAACATAAATGTGATTTATAGATTATTTAATCTTTAATTTTAATTTGATTTTGATAAATTTTCTATTCAAGATTAATTTAAAATGGAATAGAATGAATAAATTTTTTAAAAATGCAAAAGATAAAATTAAAGGTAAAACTTTAAGAGGAGATGATTTTATGATTAAAAAAATAGCATGGGATACCTTTAAAAATACAGGAGATATAAATACTTTTTTGGAATTAAAACAGATAGAACAGATAGAAAATGAAATGAAACAAACTAATAATTTTTCAATTAATAATTTACAAAATAACTATAATAATGATAAGATAGTAAAAAACGAAGACATCAACAGATTTTAAATTTTTAAAAAATCTTATTGCACAGAAAAATTACTATGTAATTTTTCGTGTCGTTATAAGTGAAAAATAATTATAAATAATAAGATATAGCAATAAAGGTGGAAATAACAAAATGCCAAGTGTAAAGATGAGCGGACTAATATTATCTGAAAACAATATGGGGGATTTTGACAAAATGCTTACAATGCTAACACCAGGAGCCCGGAAAAATTTCTTGTGTTGCTAAAGGAGCACGAAGACCTAAAAGTGCTCTTTTAGCAGGAACACAGATTTTTTGTTTTGGGGAATATATGATGTATAAAGGTACAGAAACATATCATATTAATTCTGCCGAACCAATTGAAGTTTTTTATAATTTACGAACTGATCTGGATAAACTTAAATATGCGGTACATATAAATAAAATAGTAAGGGATGTAACTCATGAGAATCAAAATTGTTATAAAATTTTACAACTGGTATTAAATACATTATATACAATTTCTGAAACAGATAAGAATTTAGATTTAGTGTTAAGTATATTTAAATTGAGACTATTATGTATATTAGGATTTACTCCTAAAGTTCTAGAATGTACAAATTGCAAAGAAAAGGAGAATTTAAAATTTTTTAGTATAAGAGATAATGGATTTAAGTGTGAACCTTGTAGCAAACAGGATAAGTCTAGTATATTAATGAGTGAAAGTACAAAAAATGCTATTTTGTATACAATTACAGCACCTCCTAAAAAAATATATTCTTTTAATATAAAAGATGAATCTTTAGAAGAATTTAAATTAATTGTAAAACTATATTTTAATGAAAAAATGGAAAAAGAATATAAAATGGATTAAAAATGTTGATAATAAAAAAAGTTTAATATATAATAAGAAAAAATGGCAAATAAAAATTTTCTATACATTTCAACAAGCTAATATTAGACTTACTTTTACAATGAGAATATTGCCAAAGAAAGGAAAGATGAAAATATGGGGGAAAAAACAGAAGAAAAAGTAGAAATGAAGAAAGAGCAAAAAGAAAAGAGAAAAATGAAATTTGGGACCAAAATTTGTATTATTATATTAATAATTTTAGCAATATTATTAATTGATTTGATTAGAAAATTTGCTATTATTAGAGAAATTGATGAGCAATATGCAAAAGATAGAGTTAATCAAAATCATTATTATAAAGTAATGAGTATAGACGGAACTGAAGAAGAAATTTATGTATATAACAATATAAGAATTTTAAAAAATATGTCTTATTCTGAAAATGGAAAAGAAATTCGACAAATTTATATTGATGATGACAAAAAAGAACAATGGATTATTGTAGATACTCCAGCAGATAAAATTGCAGTTAAAACAGATTATCAAGATATAGGAATAACAGGAGCAAATAATGGAGGACTACCTGGAAAAGAAAATATTTGGGCAGAATTAATGTGTGCATCCATCTCAAATATAGTTTCAACTAAATGGAATGGTCAAGACTGTTATTTAATTACATTTGAAGATGAATACCAAATATGGGTTAGTAAAGAGGATAATAGGATAATAGGTTCAAGGAATGGAACTTTTACAGATAATGAAGGGAATGAAATAGATAGAATTTCAAATTTCTTCTATAATTATGGAGAGTTAACTGGAAAAGATGTAGAATTTCCTGATTTGACAGATTATACAGTGAAAGATAGTAAAGGGAATATACAATAATAAAGTAATTTTCTAAGAGTTGAAGGAGGGATAATTTTTTTCATTATCTCTTCGGCTTGCTTCATTTTTACGGCACATTCGGAGCTAACTCAAAAAGTTATCCCCACTTCGACCTTTAGAAAATTGCGTAATAGAAATAAAATTTTGTTAAAAAGTTGAAAAAAAGTAAAATAACGTTTATAATAAAGATATATCATAAAAAGAAAAAACATAAAAGAGAAGGGAGCGATTTTTATGAAAATAAAAATAACAGGAAAGGAACTAAAGATTACAGAAGCAATAAACGACTATGTAGAGAGAAAGCTAGACAGAATAGATAAGTATTTCGAAGAAGCAGAAGCAGATGTTACTTTAAGAACAGAAAAAAATGCACAAATAGCTGAAATATATGTTATAGCAAATGGAAATAAATATAGAGCAGTTACTGAAGATAAAGACATGTATGCTTCTATTGATAAAGATATAGACATATTAGAAGGACAAATTAGAAAAGCTAAAACTAAAAAAGATAAAATGATGAAAGAAGCTTCAATTAAAAATATGGATCTTTCTAATAATAAAAATGAAGAAATGAGCAATGAAATTATTAAAACAGCATATTATGATATTAAACCGATTACACCAGAAGATGCAATGTTGAAATTACAAGAAAAACCATCACATAATTTCTTTACATTTATAAATGTAGAAACAGGAAAAGTAAATGTAATACATAAATTAAAAGACGGAAAAAATTATGGATTAATAGAACCAGAGGCATAATTAATAAATAAAAAAGGCAGGAAATCAAATCCTGCCTTTATGTATTCTATAAAGAATAAACAAAAACAAAATTTAACTTCCTACCAATTCTAAATGCTAACTAGTAAAACTATTTCATTTGGCTTTCAGCTTGTTGAATTAATTTTCTTACCATGTTACCACCTATTCTACCAGCATCTCTAGCAGATATATTTCCGTTATAACCATCTTTTAAAGTTACACCAACTTCACTAGGAGTCAAAAATATATTTAGAAAGCAATCGCCTAAAATTCATTGACAAATGAAGAGATAAATGATAAAATGCAAACAAGAATTTGGCAAGGAGAATTTATAAATGAAATATACATATAATAAATTAGTAAGAGATAAAATTCCAGAAA
>CALXJX010000001.1 GCA_944388735.1 uncultured Clostridia bacterium | reverse complement strand
TACAATACAGAGTTCACTCCCTAGCAGCTTAATATTTAACCAAAAAGTGTCCAACTTTTTGGGTTCAGTACACAGTCATCAAAGTTCAATTGAATTTTGAACTTTAACTTTGGGGATAATCTTTAAAGTTCATGTATGTAAATTTTTTAAAAGAGTGAAGTTTATGGAAAAATTCCTTAAAATTCACTCTTTTTAGTTTAAATCCAGTATTAATTTTTTATCTTCCTGTAAAGAAGAAGTAAAATATTCTAAATAAAACAATTAGTCCTAATGCTGCAACAATTGATAAAATTACTGTTGCTGGAACACCTAATTTTTCTTTTTTTGCTTTCTTTTCTTTTTGATTTTCTACTTTTGTTTCTTCTATTTTATTTTCTTCCATAGTTTTTTTCTCCTTTGTTTATTTATTTTATGTTATAATAATACATTATTCTATTTTATTTGTCAAGCAATTTTTTGGTCAAAAGGGCCAGGTTCATTCGTTAATCTTTATATAAAAAGTATAAATAAATTTATCCGATGAACCTGTCCCTTTTGGCCAAAAAATTGCCAAACGAACACGTCCCCAATGGCAAATTAACGTCTTAACTCAGCTCCCAAACTACTTTTTAACTCAGAAATAATATTTTCCATTACAGAATTAATTTCTTCATCACTTAAAGTTTTCTTCTTATCTCTGAAAATCAAACTATATGCAACACTCTTTTTATTTTCTCCTAATTTTTCATTTCTATAAATATCAAATAATTTTACACTTTCTAATAGTTTTTTAGCTTTTTTAGTTATAATTCTTTCTATTTGCCCTACTTCTACATTTTCATCTACTATAATCGCTATATCTCTTTCCACTGCTGGGAATTTTGGTACCTCTTGATATTTTTTGTTGCTCTTTGAATATTTAACAAGTTTCGTTATATTTACTTCTGCTAAATATGCTCTTTTTTCTATTTTATAATTTTCTAATACTTCTGGATGTACTTCTCCTATTGTTGCTACTGTATCTATTCCTACTTTTATATTTGCGCATCTTCCTGGATGATATGAAGCATTTGCAGTTTCTTTTTCTATTTCATATCTATTTACTCCTGACAATTCTAAAACATTTTCAATTAATCCTTTTTGTGTATAAAAATCTATGTTTTCTCCATACATTCCAATTGTTAAAATATTTTCTTGTACAGGGACTTCTCCTTTTTCCACTTCATTATTTATATTTTTATAATTTCTTGATATGTCAAATAATCTTACATTTTGATTTTTCTTATTAGCATTTAAAGCTAATATTTGCATCATACTTGGGATTGTTGATGGTCTCATCATTTTATATTCTTCACTTAATGGATTTTGAATTGTTATTGCATATTTTTTTAGTTCATCACTAATATTAGATTGTTCTAAGTCTTTTTCACTTACAAATCCATAAGTGTATATTTCTGATAATCCATTATTTACTAATACATTTTTTATTTTGGCTTCTATTTTTTGCTCTTTATTTCTTATTCCTAATGTTGTGTCTGCTTTTATTAATGTTGTCTCTAATTTATCATATCCATAGAATCTAACTACTTCTTCTGCTATATCCGCCAGTTGTTCTAAGTCCATTCTAAAATATGGTATTGTAGCTATATCATTCTCTACTTTTATGTCTAGTTTTTCTAGTATGTCTATCATTTCTTGTTTTGATATATTTGTCCCTAATAATTGATTAATTTTATCTGCATCTAATTTTATTTTGTTGATTTTTTGTTTTGTTGGATATACATCTATTTTTCCATCTATTACTTCTCCTGCACCTAGTTGTTCTACTAATTCTACTGCCCTATTTACTGCTCTTAGTGCATTTTCTGCTGATAAACCTTTTTCAAATCTTGATGATGCTTCTGTCCTTAATCCAACTTTTTTTGCTGTTTTTCTTACACTTCCTCCATAGAATACAGCAGATTCAAACACTACTGTTTCTGTGTCATTTTCTATTTCCGAATTTAGTCCTCCCATAACTCCTGCTATTGCAACTGCTTTTTTCTCATCTGCTATTACTAAATTATTTTCGTCTAATTCTCTTTCTTGTTCATCTAGTGTTATTATTTTTTCTCCTTTTTTAGCTCTTCTTACAATAATATGTTTTCCTTCTATTGAATTTATATCAAATGCATGCATTGGTTGCCCCATTTCGAGCATAACATAATTTGTTATATCTACAATATTGTTGATGCTTCTTACTCCGCAGGCTTTTAGTCTTCTTTTCATCCATTCTGGTGATGGTCCTATTTTTACATTTTTAACTATTCTCGCAATATATCTATAACATAAATCTGGTGCTTCTATGTCTACTTTTAATCCTTCAATCTCCTTTTTGTCTTCTACTTTTAATTCGTCAATATTTTTTCTTGGATTTTTAAATTCTTTATTTAAAGATATTGCTGTTTCTCTTCCTATTCCTTCTATTGATAAGCAATCTGGTCTATTTGGTGTAATTTCAAAATCAAAGATATCTTCTTTTAATTGTAGTACTTCTACAATATCTTTTCCTAAATCTTTTTCTAGTTTTTTGTCTAAAATCATTATTCCATGTTCAATCTGCCCTGGATAATCTGCTATATCTAAGTCTAGTTCTCCAACAGAACACATCATACCACAAGAATCAATTCCTCTTAGCTTTCCTGTTTTGATTTTTACTTCTCCTGGTAACTCTGCTCCATCTTTTGCAATTGGTACAATATCTCCTACTTTTATATTATTTGCTCCTGTTACTATTTGCAATATTTCGTCTCCAACATCTACTTTTGTGACTACTAAGTGATCTGCATCTGGATGCTTTTCTATTTCTAAGATTTTTCCTACTACAACATTTTTTATGTTATTACCTTTTTGTTCTATAGTTTCTAACTTTGTACCTGTTAATGTTAGTATATCTCCTAATTTTACAGTGTCTACATCTATGTCACTATATTCTTTTAACCATTCTAAACTTGCTTTCATTGATATCTCCTTTTCTAACTAATTATTTTTATGATAAATTTTTAATCTATCTTCTCTAGCTTTTTATTTTGCTATTTCCCAATAATCCTTGCTTTTTCTTCCAATATTATAATTTGCCTGTGTTCCCATTGGTGTATAGTATTGCCTATTCCTTTTATTTGTACCTATATTTCTGTATGTACCATTTGCACTTATTTGATTTATGAAATCATTTCTTTCTATATTTTGATTCGCAAAACTTTCTCTTCTTCTCTCTTCCATATTTTGATTTGTAAAATCATCACTTTTTGCACTTCTAAAATTTTGATTTTCTACATCAGAATATATTATAGAATTTACATTACTTTTACTTTTCATTCGGTCTATTATAGGCCTTATTTTTTCTTTACTAGAAATTCTATATAATCCTGTATACATTCCTTCATCTGTTACAATTTCTTCTACATGTCCTATATCTCTACCTTTTTCTATCATTTTTTGAATTTCTTCAAATGTAAATTCGTTCTTTCTTTTTAATATGTTTAATAATCTCATATTACTATCTTCCTTCCCGAAGTACAAATATGATTAGTACTTCTTAATTAACTAAACTTTTAATTAATCTCTCTACTAAATATTTATTTTCTTATGTATATATTTTTAAAATTGTTTTAAAAATCTTACATCATTTTCAAATAGTAACCTCATGTCATCTATTCCAAATTTTGCCATTGCTATTCTCTCTACTCCGAACCCAAAGGCAAATCCAGAATATACTTCTGGGTCTATTCCACAGTTTCTTAAAACATTTGGATGAACCATTCCACATCCGACTAGCTCTATCCATCCTTCACCTTTACACACTTTGCATCCTTTTCCTCCACATACAAAGCAACTAACATCTGCTTCTGCACTTGGCTCTGTAAATGGGAAGTGATGTGGTCTAAATCTTATTCTTGTATTTTCTCCTAGACTTTTTTTAGTAAACATTTCTAGAGTTCCTTTTAAATCTGTCATTGATATATTTTTGTCTACTACTAGTCCTTCAATTTGATGGAATACTGGTGAATGTGTACTATCCACACTATCTGAACGATATACTGTTCCTGGACATATTATTTTGATTGGTGGTTTTTGCTCTTCCATTACTCTTGCCTGAACTGGAGATGTTTGGCTTCTTAATACTATATCATCTGTTATATAGAATGTGTCTTGAACATCTCTTGCTGGATGGTCTGGTGGGGTGTTTAGCTTGTCAAAATTATATATTGCTTTTTCTACTTCTGGACCGTCAGCTATTTTATATCCCATTCCTAAGAATATTTCTTCTACTTCGTTTATTATTTGTGTTATAGGATGCAAAGAACCTATTTCTATTTTTTTACTTGGCTCTGTTACATCTATATTTTCACTTTTTAGTTTGTTTTCTAATTCTTTTCTTTTTAATTCTTTTTCTCTTTTTTGAAACTCTATCTCTAATTCGTCTCTAACTTGATTAACAAGTTCACCTATTATTGGTCTTTCCTCTGGTTGTAATGCTCCCATTCCTCTTAATATTACTGTTAATTCTCCTTTTTTTCCTAGGTATTTTACTTTTAGGTCTGATAATTCTTTTAGGTTTTCACAGCTAGATATTTCTTTAATCGAATTTGCCTTAATTGTAGCTATTTTTTCTTTCATCTTTTTCATCCTTTCTTTTATATTTATTTTTTTACTATTCTTGAATTTTTGTTTCTAGAAAATCTTATGATTAATTCTCATATCATGAAAGCTTTTGTCTATTCTTTCATTTAACTATATTGCATCGATTCTTCTGTGCAATAATTTTTTTAGTTATAGGAAATTGCATCTTCTATAGCTTAAAAAAATACCATTTCTTCCTTCTTTATAGGACGAAATGGTTATCATTCGTGGTACCACCTAAATTTATTAGTTTATTATACTAACCTCATTATAGTTTTAACGGTTCAACCGCTTCTTTCTACTCGTTATGTTTCAAAAGAAGACCTAAAAAAGTGAATTTTCTATATATGACTATTAATGGCTTCCAGCTTATAACCATTTTCTCTTTTAAATAGTTTTTTCATACATATACTTTGCTTTTTTGTTGGCTTTTATTTTTTCTATTTAATATTCTACCATGTTTTTCCGGTTTTGGCAATAGATTTTTTCGATTTTCAAAAAATAGGTCAACATTTTAGAGGTTAAAGGTGGAAATATGTTTTCTTGAACAATCTTCTCGGCTTGCTCCATAGATTATAAATTCTAAGCTTAAAATAACTGAGCCTCTCGTTGCTCACGCTTCCTCAGTTATTTTAAGCTAAGAATTTATACATCTATTCCACGGCACATTCGAAGCTTGTTCAAGAAAGCATATTTCCGCCTTTAACCTGTGAACTGTTGCAAAAATAGTATCGATTGTCACAATTTAAGTTTTTTCTGCATAAAATGTCATTAAAAGGAGGAATTTTATATGTTTAGAAGATACAAAAAATGTTATTGCATGAACAATGATTACAAAAACAGCTGTAATATGCAAGATGAAATTTTAGAAGATAAATGTAATAATGTAAGTTCATTCGAAGACAGCTACGATTCTTGTGCTTGTGGTTTTGATGAAGAATATGGTGTATTTCCTGAAAATCCAATGTTAGCACAAAGTTATGTGCCAATTCAATATATGGATAAAACTTTCAAACCATGTATTGGATTAAAAATGGGAACAATTTTCCCTGAATTAGTTAGCCCTTACCTTCCATGTCAAGATATGGAAGAAATGAAATTTATTGAGGCTACAAATAAAATTGGAAAGGGGTGCAATAAATGTTGTTAGAAGAAAATAGACAATGTAACTGTAGTTGTGGCAGTTCTCAAAATAATAATATCTCCCCTGTTTCTGTAACAGAAAATTGTGATTGTGGAGTTGAACAAGGTACAGTTTTATCTGCCGACATGAATTCTGGTTGTGGATGTAATTCTACAAGAGTTGTTAATTGTGAGGCAAGACGTGAAATGCTTCAAGAAATTCGTTGTTTAGATTTCGCAATAAATGAATTGGCTTTATATTTGGATACTCATCCAGATGACGAAAAGGCTCTTTGCTTACACAGAAAGTATTGTAAAGAGGCTAAAGAGTGTAAAGATAAATATCAGAGAGTTTTTGGTCCTTTGACTATTAATTATCCATGTAATAAATGGAGATGGCTTGAGGAACCATGGCCTTGGGAAAGGGGGAATTTCTAATGTGGACTTATAATAAAATGTTACAATATCCTATAAACATTAAGTGTACTGACCCAAAACTTGCTAAAGTTATTATTTCTCAATATGGTGGTCCTGATGGCGAACTTGCTGCTTCTTTAAGATATCTATCACAAAGGTTCGGTATGCCTGATCAAAAAGCTAAGGCTATTTTAAATGATATAGGTACAGAAGAATTAGCTCATTTAGAAATGGTAGGTGCTATTGTGCACCAATTAACCAAAGGAGCAAGTATAGAAGAAATAGAAAAAGCAGGATTAAGTGCATATTATACAGACCATGGTGTAGATGTATACCCATCTTCAGCAGCTGGTGTTCCTTTCACAGCAGCATATATTGCTTGTAAAGGCGACCCTATCGCAAACTTACAAGAAGACTTAGCAGCTGAACAAAAAGCAAGAGCAACCTATGAAAAATTAATCAACCTTTGCCGTGATAATCCAGATGTTGTTGACCCATTAAGATATTTAAGAGAAAGAGAAGTTGTTCACTTCCAAAGATTTGGTGAAGCTCTAAGAGGTGTTCAAGATAAATTAGCAGAAAAAAAATTATATATGAATGATATGAAACCTTGTAATAATACAAATAATTGTAATTAATTATTTTTTATATTTCTTGAATGTTAGAATTCGTATAGACAATATAAAAGGGATGTTTATTCGCATCCCTTTTATATACTTTTCTAATCAAATTTACTCTAATTCAAAAGCACCTGTATACAAGCTGTAATATACATCCTTTTGAGAAATTAAATCATCATGATTTCCTCTTTCTATAATTTGACCATGGTCTAAAACAATAATCGCCTTTGAATTTCTAACAGTTGAAAGTCTGTGAGCTATTACAAAAACAGTTCTTCCCTCCATCAATTTATCCATTCCGTCTTGAACAATTTTCTCTGTTCTTGTATCTATACTAGAAGTAGCTTCATCTAATATCATAACTGGTGGATTATTAATAGCTGCTCTTGCTATTGAAATCAATTGTTTCTGTCCTTGTGAAAGGCTTCCACCATTTCCGTCAATCATGGTATTATAACCTTGTGGTAATTTCATTATAAAGTTATGTGCATTTGCAAGTTTTGCCGCTTCAATTACTTGATTATCAGTTGCTTTTTCATTTCCATATTTAATATTATCTTTAATTGTTCCAGTAAATAAATTAACATCTTGTAAAACCATTCCTAAAGACCTTCTTAAATCATCTTTTTTGATTTTGTTAATGTTAATTCCATCATATCTTATCTTTCCATCTTCTATATCATAAAAACGATTTAATAAATTTGTAATAGTAGTTTTTCCTGCTCCTGTCGCTCCTACAAAAGCTATTTTTTGTCCCGGCTTAGCATATAAGCTAATATTATGCAAGATAGTTTTATTAGGTTCATATCCAAAATCTACATCTGTAAGCTCTATGTGACCTTTTAACTCTACATATTCTATAGTTCCATCATGATGTGGATGTTTCCAAGCCCATGTTCCAGTATAATTTTTTGTTTCTTTTAACTGACCATCTACTTTCTTTACATTTACTAAAGTAACATATCCCTCATCTTTTTCAGGTTCTTCATCCATTAATTCAAATATTCTTTTTCCTCCAGCCATTGCCATTACGACTAAGTTAATTTGTTGTGATAATTGTGTAATTGGCATAGAGAAACTTTTACTTAAATTTAGAAATGCAGCTATTGCTCCAACAGTTAATCCTCCTATTCCGTTAAGTGCTAAAATTCCTCCTACTACTCCTATTAAAACAAACTGTACATTCCCTAAATTTGCTAAAGCTGGCATTAAAATATTAGAATATTTATTTGCTGAAGTTGCATCTTCACAAAGTTCTTCATTTATTTTTCTGAAATTTTCAATTGCTTCTTCTTCGTGTGAAAATACTTTAATTACTTTTTGACCATTTATCATTTCCTCGATATAACCATTTGCTTTAGCAATTGTTTGTTGTTGTTGTACAAAGAATCTACTACTTTTTCCACCAATATCTTTTGTTACTTGTAACATTGCAATTAAAATTAAAACTACTAGTATTGTTAAATAACCACTTGTATATATCATTGCTATAAATGTAGCAACTATTGTTATTACTAAACTAAGCATTTGTGGTATTCCTCTGGATATTAGCTCCCTTAATGTATCAGTATCATTTGTATAGTAACTCATGATATCGCCATGTGTATGAGTGTCAAAATATCTTATTGGTAATTTTTGCATTTTTTCAAACATTTCATCTCTTATTGTTTTTAGTGTCCCTTGCGATATTTTAGACATAATTCTATTATAAAAATATGTAGATAATATCCCTACTAAATATATACATGCCATGATTGATAATGCCTTAAATAGTGCTGTAAACACAGGGTTTTCTTGTGATAATAGTGGTGTTATATAATCGTCAATTAAGCTTTGTATAAAAAGTGATGAAGCGACATTTGTTAATGAACTTAGAATTACTAATATCATAACTAGTATAAATTGCCATTTATAGTATTTAAATATATAACTGAATATCCTTGATAATGTTGCTTTGTCAAATTTCTTTTTAGTCATTTATAACACCTCCCTTATTTTGTGAGTAATATACTTCTTGATATATCTTATTATTTTTTAACAATTCTTCATGTGTTCCAATTCCGTCAATCTCTCCATTGTCTAATACTATAATTTGGTCACTATCTTGGACTGATGATATTCTTTGTGCAATTATAATTTTTGTCGTATTTGGTATTTCTTCTTTAAATGCTTTTCTAATCAAACTATCTGTTTTTGTATCTACTGCTGATGTTGAATCATCTAAAATTAATATTTGAGGTTTTTTTAGGAGTGCTCTTGCAATACAAAGTCTTTGTTTTTGACCTCCAGATACATTTGTTCCTCCTTGTTCAATATATGTATCATATTTATCTATAAAACCATTTATAAATTCATCAGCTTGTGCTAATTTACATGCTTTTATCATTTCCTCATCAGTTGCATTCTTATTTCCCCATCTTAAATTTTCTTTAATTGTCCCTGAAAATAGTTCATTTTTCTGTAAAACCATTGAAACTGCATCTCTTAAAGTCTTAATATCATATTTTTTTACATCAACTCCTCCAACCTTCAAAGTTCCTTGAGTTACATCATATAATCTTGGAATCAGTTGAACAAAAGTTGATTTTGAACTACCAGTTCCTCCAATAATTCCTATCGTCTGACCTGCCTCTATTTTTATATTTATATTCTTTAAACATAATTTACTTTTTCCTTTCACATACCCAAAGCTTACATTTTTAAATTCAATTGAACCGTCTTTAACTTCTGTTATAGGATTTTCTGGATTTTTAATATCTGGTACTTCTTCCAAGATTTCTATAATTCTTCTTGAAGATTCTAATGCCATTGTTACCATTACAAATACCATAGAAACTAGCATTAAACTAGATAATATTTGCATAGCATAAGAAATTAAGCTTGTCAATTCACCTGTTGATAATGTGCCCCCTACAATAAATTTTGCTCCAAACCATGATATTAATGTAATACATGTATAAATTGTAAATTGCATTATTGGACTATTTAATGCTAATAACATTTCCGCTTTTGTAAAATCTTTATAAATTGATTCTGATACTTTATTAAATTTACTTATTTCTGTTTTTTCTTTTACAAATGATTTTACTACTCTTATTGCTCTTACATTTTCCTGCACTACATTATTTAATTTGTCATAAGTATTAAATACTCTTTCAAATATTGGATGTGCATGTTTTGCAATTAATATTAACAAACCTCCTAAAATAGGTGATGCAATTAAAAATATTAAAGCAATTTTTGCATTAATTGTAAATGACATAATTAGTGCAAATATAATTGTTAGTGGTGCTCTTACTGCTCCCCTTATTATCATCATAAATGCTTGTTGAACATTTGTTACATCTGTTGTTAGTCTTGTAACTATGCTAGATGTACTAAATTTGTCAATATTGAAAAATGAATATTTTTGTACTTTCTCGTACATGTCCTGTCTTAGATTTTTTGCAAATCCTGATGATGCAATTGCTGCAAATTTTCCAGATTGCACTCCAAAGAATAGTGCTAAAAAAGCTGCTATTAAAAGCTCTATTCCTATATTAATTATTGCTTTCATATCTCCTGATGTTATTCCTTCATCTATTAGTTTTGCTAATAAAAATGGAATTAATATTTCCATTGTTACTTCTAAAATCATAAAAATTGGCGTTAAGATTGTTGCTTTTTTGTATTCTTTTATTGATTTTAGTAATTTTTTTAACATTTTTTCTACCTCCTTCTAAATTTTGAACTTTTGGGACAGTCATCAAAGTTCAACGTTTTCTTCTTGAAATTTGGGGACATCCTTTAAAGTTCAAATTTTTTCGTGAACTTTAGGGACATTCTTCAAAGTTCAGAAGTTTTTTGAGCTTTGAAAATTTTTTTATTTCGGGAATTTTCTAGTACACAGAAGTCTTTATTTTGATTTATTTTCGACTTCTCAGCTGAAATATTATAGCATAAAAATTTTTTTATGTAAGAGTTTTTTTGAATTTTTTTTAAGTAACAGTTTGTAGTACTCAAAAAGAAAGGGAAATTTCTCCCCTTCCTTTTGACAACTAATCAATTATCTCAAAATTATCAAAAAATATTTCATACTCATTCTCATTAAAAACAATAGTTTTCGCTTCTACTCCGTCATTTAAATATATTTTTACAATTATTTTTTTGTCTTTAAATGATGCTTTGTATTCAACAATACCTTTAAATTGTGCATAGTATAATACTATCTGTTGAATGTTTTTTCGCCTTCCTTTCATTACTCCTTTGTCATATTTATATCTTACTTTTCTTCCGTTCTTGAAAAATAATTCTAATATAGCTTTCATTCTTTCCTCATATTTTTCTCTATCCTCTTTATCAGTCAAATATAGAGAAAAAAAGTAACCTCCAAATGATAATAAAAGGATAAAAGTAGCTACTTTGTTTCCTTCAGTTAAGCCAAGTACAATGCAACAAATTAATATTCCTAAACAAGAAATGATAAAGATAAAATTATTTAATTGTTTTAATTTCCGAGTTTCAATCTTTTTTAACATCTTTTTCCTCCTTATGATTAATGATAGTTGATTATATATGAAATCTTTTTTAAGATATATTTTGTATTTTATCACGAAACTCTCGAACTGTCACTAAAATCTCATCAATTAGCAGAACTTTTGTAATAATTCAGAAGTCAATGAGGCAAAAATGCTTTCTTGAGTGAGCTTTGAATATGCCGTGGAATAGATGTACAAATTTTTATTAAAGTTCGCGTTATTGTTCGAGAAGATTGCGAAAGAAAGTATTTTTGCCTCATACCTCTGAATTGTTAAAAAGTTTTTATTGAAAATATTAATAAATTATGTTAAGATATTTGTTATAAAAATTATCTGGTAATAACCAGTTTATATATAAGTAACTAATAAACAAAATTGTTAAGTTAGGAGGAATTTATATGTTACCAGAACAACGGGAGCTTATAAGACAAAACCAAGAATTACTTTATTCTTTTAGAAAGAGAGGTACAAATTTACCGAAAAATCATCTGGTTCTTTTAGCTGAAAAATTAAACATTGCCTATAAAACTCTTCAAAAGAACTTATATGAATTGAAAAAAAATAATATAATTTTAGACTCACAAAATTTTTTAGTAAATCCAGACTTTGCATACTTTGTAGGATTTTATGTAACAGACAATGAAATAGAAGTAGAACTATTAAATTTTGAATTAGAACCAATTCTAGATAAAATACTTCCATGCTTTACAAATAAAATCAATTACAAAGATTCATCTTATTTGTGGGAGCTCATGTAAAAAATGCTAGATAAAATATCAGAAAAAGTAAAGATTACAGCTGTATCTATCATATTTGATAAATTGATGAGTTACTCAGCAAATAATCGAGAAAACATGGCTTATTATGAAAATTGTAATGAACTAAAGTTATATGATTTATCTGTTTTATTTAAAACTTCTAGGAACTTAATGCCAATAACATTTCGTTCAGCGATACTAGGAGATGATGTATTAGCATATACTTTATATTTAAGGGAAAAAGTTTTTGAATCTGATTCTATTGTTTATTATGATTTAGACCAAAATCGAATATCTTATGTAAGAAACAATATCTTACATAAAGACTCTAACCCTATATTTGGCATGGTTTTTCCAAGATTTTCATCTAAACAAAAAGAATTATTTCAAAGATTAGCAATAGTTTCTGATAATGAATACGAGAATATGTTAGTCAATAACAAAGAAGCAATTTTAACTGCTGTTAATCCTGCATTCATGCAAATAGCTTCTTTTTTTAATCCTGAACATTTTATTGTAAGTAGCAAATGGATAAAAAAAGAACAATTTGAGAATCTTTTATTTTATAATAATACTTACGAAAGGCTAACAAATATGCTATTTGCAGAAAATTCTTCTTTGTATATTCCTAGAGTTATGAATAAAATTGAGCAACCACAAAAAGGTGGTGGTATTTATGCAGCCTACTCTTTTTTCAATTGGGATTTTAAGTGGTAAAAATAAACTCAGCTCTTGCTAGGGCTGAGTTTATTTTTACTGTTTGTAAGTTTCCGGCTTAGCCGGGGGATAATTACTCTTTCGGTTTAACCAAAATATAATTAAGCCACTCTCTTATTTTTTTGTTTATTCATTTACTTTTTATTATACTCTAACTACTCCACCGATTACTTTATTTTCAGTAGCATCAGGTAAAATTTTTGGTCCTCCCGCTAAGACAACTGTATCTCCTGTTTCTAAAACTCCTTCAGACTTCAATTGAGCTATTCCCTTAGAAATAGTATCTTCAATTGTTTTTTCTCCTTCAACAAGGATAGGATATACATTATGTGCAATAGCTAATTGATAATATGTTTTTTCACAATCTGTTACAGCAAATATTGGACATCCTGGTCCCATTCCAGCAATCTTTCTAACAGAATCTCCTTTATGAGTATATGCAACAATAGCATCTGCATTTAAATGTTCTGCTGTAGTACATGTTGTATATGCTATATTTCCTTCTAAGTCTTCTGGATTTACTTTACATCCTCTATTATTAAATCTCTTCCAATATTTAATAGAATGTTCTATTGTTCTTGCAATTTTATCCATTGTTTCAACACATTTAATAGGGAATTTTCCCATAGCACTTTCTGCTGATAACATAATACATCCTGTTTGGTCATATACAGCATTAGCAACATCACTAACTTCTGCTCTTGTTGGTAATGGATTTTCTTGCATTGTTTCTAGCATTTGTGTTGCTGTTATTACAACTTTTCCTTCTTCATTACATCTTTTTATAAAATGTTTTTGAATAATTGGAACTTTTTCAAATGGAACTTCTACAGCCATATCTCCACGTGCTACCATGATTCCATCTGCTTCTGCTAATATTTCTTCAAAATTATCTATACCTTCTTGGTTTTCAATTTTACATATAATTCCTATATCTTGTCCACCATTTTCATCAAGTACTTTTCTAATAGCTCTTACATCTTCAACATTTCTTACAAAAGAACCTGCAACATAATCAAATCCTACTCTTGCTCCATCTTTTAAATCTTGAATATCTTTTTCTTTTAGAGCTGGTAATTTTACAGAAACACCTGGTAAGTTCATTGTTTTTCTGCTTCCTAATTTATTACCATGAATTACTGTACAATAGATATCTTTACCTTTTATTTCTTTAACTTCTAATTCTATTGCACCGTCGTCAATTAATATTGTATTTCCTGGTACAACATCTTTGTATAGTTCTTTATAACTTACAGAAACTTGTGTCTTATCCCCTACAATATCTTCATTTCTTAAAATGAATTCTTGTCCATCTTCTAACATGATTTTTTCATTTTTTCCAGTAACAAGCATTCCTGTTCTAATTTCAGGTCCTTGCATGTCTAAAAGCATTGCAACTGGTTTTTTCATCTCTTTTCTAATTCTTAAAAAGTCATTAATTTTCTCTTCTTGCTCTGGGTAACTTCCATGAGAAAAATTAATTCTTGCCATGTTCATACCAGCATTAATCATTTCATCTAGTCTTTTTTCACTTGCTGGTCCAATTGTACAAACAATGTTTGTTCTTCTTAAATTTGCTTTCATTTTTATATCATCCTTTCTTAAATTTGATTGAAAATATTAATTCGTTTTTCAATCTTACTTCTCTTAATTTGAAACCATTTTGTATTATATCATAATTATTCTACAAAATTCAACAGTTTTCATAATTTTTTTCCATATCAAAGTAACTTTTCGTTACTATTCAGAAATCGTAATTTTCCATTTTGATTTCTGGACTACTCATATCATTTGCTAAAACAATTCAACAATAGCATGTAAAATTTCCCCATTTTCACTTTCTATTACAACAACATTTTTATTTTGCTCCTTTGAATACTTGCAGATAACAATCTCTCCATATTTTATTTCCTTCTTATACATAATTCTAATATTATCAAAAGGTCTTTGGTTATATACTTCTTCTGGTAAAGCTTCATAAGCCAAATCCAAATAATATAAATTATGTACATGACCTATTACATCTATATCTTTCCTCTTTGTCTTATATTTTATACTACTTTCAAAAGAATTTGGAACTTTTAGCTTTTCAATATCTTTTTCGCCAAAAACAGATCTATCTGGTTCTGACTCATATTTATCTCCCATTTCTTTCTCTATTTTAGCTATTTTTCCATTTAAAGTATCTATTAAAAGCCATTTAGAAGATGCTATTATACATAGATTACTCTCATCATCATAGACTTCAAAATCACGATAAGCATAATATTTTACAAAAAATCTTGACCAAGTATGAATATCTAATACTTGACCATACTTTGGTCTTTTTAAAACCTTAACTTTCCAATCTAAAAGTATCCATGTCAAATGTGTTTCATCTGTTGTATTTATTCCGTAGCCAACACTATCAGAATGATATGCAGCAATATCCTCCAAATATTCTAAAATAGCAATATTACTAACTTCTTGTCCTTTCCATACATCTTTTAATCCTATTTTAAACTTCTCTTTATAAATCATTTTTTCTCTATCCTTTCCGTAGTTCGTTATATTTACATTATTTTTTATTTCGATATATATTATTAATATCCTGGTTTTTTTAATAATTTAAACATATTCTTTTTATACTCTTCCACACCTGGTTGATTAAATGGATTCACTCCCAAAATCATTCCAGACATACTGCAAGCCTTTTCGAAGAAATAAATTAATTCTCCAATATTTTCCTCGTTCAATTCTTCTACATCAATCAGAATATTTGGTACATCTCCTGTAACATGGGCTTTAATTGTACCTTCCATTGCTTTTTTATTTACAAAATCTATACTTTTACCTGCAAGATAATTTAAGCCATCTAAATTATCCTCATCTGTATTTATCTTTATATCAGACTTTGCATGTTTTATATTAATAACTGTTTCAAATAAATTTCTTCTTCCTTCTTGTATATATTGTCCCATAGAATGTAAATCTGTTGTAAAATCCACACCTGCTGGGAATATGCCTTTTTGTTCTTTTCCCTCACTTTCTCCATATAGTTGCTTCCACCACTCTGTAAAATAGTGCATTTTAGGCTCATAATTCACTAATATTTCTATGTTTTTATATAATTTGTATAGTATATTTCTCGCAACTGCATATTGATAACACTCATTATATTTTAAATTTGGGTCATTATATCTTTCTTGAGCGATTCTAGCACCTTCCATTAATTTATCTATGTCTATTCCCGCTGTTGCAATCGGTAATAATCCCACTGCAGTTAAAACAGAATATCTTCCTCCTATATTATCAGGTACAACAAACTGTTCATACCCTTCATTCTCCGCTAAAGTTTTTAAAGCACCTTTTTCTTTATCAGTAGTTGCATAAATCCTACTTCTAGCTTCTTCTATTCCATATTTGTTTTCTAGCATTTCTCTAAAAATTCTAAAAGCCACAGCTGGCTCTGTTGTTGTTCCTGATTTTGAAATAACGTTTACAGAAAAATCTTTATCTCCTATATATTCTATTAAATCATTTATATAATCTGAGCTTAAATTATTTCCGGCATATAGTATTTGTGGAAATTTTCTTTGTTTTTCTGTAAGCATATTATTAAAAGAACTTGTTAATGCTTCAATAACAGCTCTGGCACCCAAATATGAGCCACCAATTCCTATTACCACCAAAATATCTGATTCTTTTTTTATCTTTTTAGCTGCTTTTTTTATTCTCTTAAATTCTTCTTTATCATAATTTGTTGGTAATTCTAACCAGCCTACAAAATCATTAGGATTATTTGCTCTTTTGTGTAAATCCTTATGTATATTTTCTACTTCTTGTTTGTATTGCATTATTGTTTTTGTCATTATTCCGCTATTTTTTAATTCTAATTTTATATTTGCCATTTACATTCCTCTTTTCTCTTTTGATTTTTATATATGTATTATATACTATATTGATAAAATTTTTCAAGGACTTTTTTGATATTGCTGACATGTTAATAACAGTTCAAAGCTCAATGGCAAATAATATGATTTTTTTCATCGTCTTCTCGGCTTGCTCCATAGATTATAAATTCTAAGCTTAAAATAACCGAGCCTCTCGTTAATCACGCTTCCTCAGTTATTTTAAGCTAAGAATTTATACATCTATTCCACGGCACATTCGAATCCGATTCAAAAAATCATATTATTTGCCATTGAGCTTTGAACTATTATGTTTAACAAAAAAGAGCAGTTTCAAATTTCGCTTAGAATCTTAGCCAAATACTTCATACTTGTCAAGCATTGCTCCAATGTATTTCCTGTAGCTCCTACTTCTATAATATTTGCGTATTTTCCTGTATGCTGATTATACCTTGACTCAGTAAGCATTATTGGTTTAAAGAGTCCTGGGTATAATTCTTCCGCTTTTTCTTGTACCTTTATTGCAAATTTTAAGTTTTGGTTCCAATTTGGATGCCATAGTCCTCCTGCATTTGTTCCTATTACAAACATAATTTGTGCAGCAACATCTGTATCCCCTATTTTTACTGAAGGTGCATAATCACTTCTACTACCTATTGCATCTCGATGCAAATCTATAATTATATCAGATGGTGTTGTTTTTAATAAATTTTCAACAGTTGCTAATGACCTTGTATATGAACCATTATATGCTGGATAATCGTGATAACTTGTATCATGTACTACATTAAAATTATATTGTTTTAATTGATTTTCTAATTCTGTTCCTACTCTTGTAACTGTATAGTTTAAGTCTGTTGTTCTGAAATTCCCTGTTGGTGTATATGGATATGCTTCACTTGATGTATAACTTTCACAACTGTGTGTATGAAATATCAATACATTTCTATTTTCTATTGTAACATCAGCCTTTAACATTTCTTCTGTTAAGTTATATGATGTTTGGTTTTTAATTTTCACTTTTCCATATTGCACATTAAAGCTTTCTGTTATCGGATTTGGCGTTATAATCTCTGTTTGAAGCCCAGTTTGTGCAAGTGATATATTATTTTGTTGGTTTTCTTGATTTGTTGAATTTTCAGTTTGGTCTGAGTTCTCCTCGTTTTCTACATTTTTTTCATTATTAGTTTTATCTTCTACATTTTGTGTTTCTTCTGTCTGTTCTATTCCTTCTATTGAACTTATTTGTGTTTTCAATATTTCTTGAAAAAAATTTTTTTGATTATTTTCTTGTACTGTTTCTTCATTTGTTTGATTTTCTGTATTTGCTTCGTTTATTTCTGAAACCACTGGCAATGTTTGTTTTAAACATCCTAGCAAACTATTTTGCGATACTGATGTAGGTATAATTTGTGTGTTTGTTCCATTTTTTTCTTTTACATTATGAAAATATTTTGTCGCTAGTATTATTAATAGAATTAGGATTCCTCCTCCTATGAAATATTTTATAATGTCTCTCATTTTTAATACAGTAACATTAAACATATAAATTCTCCTTGTCATAAGTTTCCTATATATATGTATATGCTCGTCTTTTATTATTATGACATTTATTAAATATTAATATATCAACATTTTTTAACTCATTTCATAAGCTGTAGATTGTAACACTTAAATATTACATTTATATTAAATTTTGTTTTTTATGTTTCAAATCTATTTTTTAGTGGTATAATTTTAAAGACAACTATATAATTCTGTATAAAAATTTTTAATATTTTTGTCGCAATTTTAATACTAAAGAAGGAGATGAATAGAATTGACAAATGTTAAAGAAGAAGTCAATGTTAGTAAAATGTATGGGCAAGAGTGTTCTTTACCTAAAGAGGATTTTATTAAAAAGTATGGTGTAACAGAAAAAGGACTTACATCAGATGAAGCTCAAATGAGGCTCCACAAATATGGTTTAAATGAAATTAAACAAGCAAAACCTAAAAAATGGTATCACTATTTTTTAGATAGCCTTTTTTCACCTTTTAACTGCATTTTATTGGGAATTGTAGCTATTTTGTTTTATACAGATGTTTATCTTCCAGAGACTCCTAGCTATGCCAACATTATAGTTATTGCTATATTAGTTGTTGTAAGCACATTATTAGATTTCTTTGAAGAATATCGTTCAAACAAAGCTGCCGAAAAATTAAAAGAGCTTGTTGCCACAACAACTACTGTAATTAGAGATAATAAAGAAATTCAGATTCCAATTAAAGATGTTGTACTTGGTGATATTGTAGTTCTATCTGCTGGAAGTATGATTCCTGCTGACTTAAGAGTTATTGAGGCATTAGATTTATATGTTGGGCAATCCTCTTTAACAGGTGAATCAGATGCAGTAAAGAAAAATGTAAATTCAGAAGTTTCTATTGATGAACTAGATAACATTTCAGATTTAGATACAATCTGCTTTATGGGAACAAATGTTATAAGTGGTTCTGCTAAAGGTATTGTTATAAAAACTGCTGATAGTACTTATTTCGGAAAAATCGCTCACACTATTACTGGAAAACCCAAATCCGCTTTTCAATTAGGAATTGAAAATATAAGCAAATTTTTAATTAAAGCTATGCTAATTTTAACACCTATTGTATTTATCTTGAATGCTTGGAAACACACAACTGTAACTGCATTTACATTTGCAGTTGCGATTGCAATTTGTATAACACCTCTTTTATTACCAGTTATATTGTCCTCAAGCCTTTCAAAAGGTGCAATACGAATGTCTAAGAAAAAAACTATTGTGAAGAAACTTGATTCTATACAAAATTTTGGTGCAATGAACATACTATGTACTGATAAAACAGGTACTTTAACAGAAGATAAAATTGTTTTAGAAAAATACCTAGATATTAATGGAGATGAAGATTTAAGAGTCTTAAAACATGCTTTTCTTAATGCCTATTTTCAAACCGGCTTAAAAGGAAACATAGATGAAGCTGTAATTAAGCGAGGTCTTGAAAATGGAATGTCTGAATATACAAATAAATATTCAGTAGTTGATGAAATTCCCTTTGATTTTACTCGTAGACGACTTTCTGTTGCAGTTTCTGACGGAACTCATACTCAGCTAATTACCAAAGGTGCTGTTGAAGAAATTTTAAATATATGTACCATGGTTGATTATAAAGGACAAGTTAGTCCTATTACAAAGCAAATTAAAGATAATGTTAAAAGAATTTCTAAAGAATTAAATAAAGACGGTTTAAGAGTTATTGCTGTATGTCAAAAAAATGATGTATCTGATATTACAGATTTCACTTTAGATGATGAAAAAAATATGGTTCTTCTTGGATTTATAGGCTTTTTAGACCCTCCAAAAGAAAGTGCTAAACGTTCAATTGAGAAATTAAATAATGCAGGTATTCGTGTTATTGTTTTAACAGGAGATAATGCAGAAGTAACAAAATGTATATGTAAGAAAGTCGGTATTAAATCAAATAATATTGTGGAAGGCTCTCAAGTCGAAAAACTTTCTGATGCAGGTCTTATGAGATTATTGAAAAAAACAAATATTTTCGTTAAACTTTCTCCTATTCAAAAAGCTAGAGTTGTAAGAGTTTTAAAGGAAAATAACAATGTTGTAGGTTACATGGGTGACGGTATAAATGATGCTCCTTCTCTAACAAATTCTGATGTTGGAATCTCTGTTGATACTGCTGTCGATATAGCCAAAGAGTCTGCTGATATTATATTACTAGAAAAAGATTTAGATGTTTTACTTGATGGTGTAACTGAAGGAAGAAGAACTTTTGGAAATCTAATGAAATATATAAAAATGGCAACAAGTTTTAACTTTGGTGAAGTTATGTCTGTTATTATTGCAAGTGTTGCTTTGCCATTTTTGCCTGAAACACCAATTCAGTTATTAGTTGAAGGTTTATTATATGATTTTGGACAATTTACTTTACCTTTTGACAATGTTGATAAAGAATATTTACAAAAGCCTAGACAATTTAATTTGAAAAGCCTAAAACATTTTATGCTATTTATGGGACCTTTAAGTTCAATATTCGACTTAATTGTATTTGCTTGTATGTGGTTTATTTTCCACTTAAGAGATGCTGCTACTTTCCAATCAGTGTGGTTTTCTTACAGTATAGTATCAAACTTATTAGGTATGCACATAATTAGAACTGCTAAAATCCCATTTATACAAAGTAATGCTCATAAAATGGTTTACTTTTCTTCTATTTTATTATCTATTATTGGTATTGTCGTTCCGTTTACTTGGCTTGGAAGTGTTATTGGACTTGTTCCTATTCCTCTTCCTTATATGTCACTTATTATTGGAGTTCCAATATTGTATTGCTTTGTTGCATTATTTGCTAAAAAGATTTATATTAAAAAATATGGTGAATGGATTTAAAATTGCCAATATTAAATTTACTAATACGAATATTAAGTATACTATATTCTTAAAAGCAAAAAGCCCCTTTGAAAAGAGGGACTTTTTGCTTTTAAACGAACATCAGTAGCTATAAATCGTAAAATTTTTCCTGTTTTCTTCAATGAAGACATTTGACCGAATAATTGTGTTATATCGGTCAATCTCTGCTCTTGTGGCACTCCCTGGTCTTTTTAGCATTCTCGGTAGATACATTTCTACCAATTCTCTTGCTACAATAGCTTCTTCGTTGTGGTCATTGGCAGCTTCCATAAGTCTATCAATGGCCTGCCTTACATATTCTTTTCCTTTCATTTTGTCTCCTCTCTTTTTCAAAGGGAATATAAAATTATTCAGTTGTATAATTTTATATTCATACAAATTATGTTACTTCTAAATTGTACTATTTTTATTCCAAAAAGTCAATTGTTCAAATTTGCCACCTGGGACGGTTCGTTTGGCAATTTTTTGCCAAAAGGGACAGGTTCGTTTTGCAAAAATTGAACTTTAAGGACTGTCCCTAAAGTTCAACTACCACATTTTCATTTCCAATAATCCACTTAAATATTTCTAAGATATTATCTGTTAAATAAATCTGACCACAACTTTTCTCTTCTCCATTAACATTCACAAAAACATTTATATTATTTTTATCTCCGTAAAAATATCTAATAGCACCTCTTAATCTCTCCTTTTGTTCCTCTGAACAGCTTGTTATATTTAATTTTAATACTTTTTGTTTTTGCTCTCCAAAATCTTTTACTTCATTTGCAATTATTGTAGTTGTATCATCTTCTCTAATACTCAATCTACCATCTATTAAAACTATATTATCCTCTACAAGACTTTTACCTGAATTTATATAAGCATTTTCAAAGCAGATTACCTCTGTTGTTCCATATAAATCTTCAATTGTCACAAATGCCATAATTTTGTTGTTTTTTGTATATTTCTTTTTCACTGCTGTTATAATCCCAGCATATTTAACTCTTTGACCATCTACAAATTTTGGTTTTTCATTTACTGATATTTCTCCTATCTCTGAATGATTTGATGACATTTGTTCATTTATTTTCCTTAAGTCTATTGTGTTTATATTTGTTTGAGCTTCTATTTGTTGCCTTAGTTTTTCTAATGGATGCCCTGATATATATATTCCTAGCATTTCTTTTTCCAATGATAATAATTCTTTATTTGGTAATTCTTCATGTTCTTCAAATGTGTATTTCATTTCTTCCATTTCTTCTTTTTCTTCGTTTGAACCCAAGTCAAACATTGAAACTTGTCCTGCCATTCCTTTTTTCTTACTTGCTTGAATTGTATCCATTATATTTTCAAAAGATGCCAATAATGTACTTCTCGTTTGTTCAAATTCGTCAAATGTTCCTGCTTTTATTAAGCTTTCTACACATTTCTTGTTTACAGCTTCATCTGCTATTCTTTCACAAAAGTCTGTGAAGCTTTTATATTCTCCATTTTCGTTTCTTTCTTTAACTATATTTTCAACTGGAACTGTTCCTACATTTTTTATACTTCCTAAACCAAAACGGATTTTACCTTTCTCTACTGTGAACTTTGTATTGCTTTTATTTATTTCTGGTTTTAAAATTTGTATTCCTAATGACTTACATTCATCAATATATTGTGGAATCTTATCTAAATTTCCTAAGAAACTATTTAAGGTTGCTGCCATAAATTCCGCTGGATAATATGCTTTTAAATATGCTGTTCTATATGCTACTACTGCATAGCATGCTGCATGTGATTTATTAAAAGCATATTTCGCAAATTCTGCCATTTCGTCAAATATTTTATTTGCAGATTGTTCATCAATTCCATTTCTAACACATCCTGGAACAATTACATTTCCATTTTCATCAACTTGTCCATGTATAAATATTTCTCTTTCTTTCGCCATAACGTCTAATTTTTTCTTTCCCATTGCCCTTCTTACTAAATCAGCTCTGCCGAAGGGAATATCCCGCTAAGTCTCTTACAATCTGCATAACTTGTTCTTGATAAACCATACATCCATAGGTTACATTTAAAATTGGCTCTAATCTTGGATGTGTATATTCATTATGACCTGGATGTAGCTTTCCTTTTACATATCTTGGTATTTGATCCATTGGTCCTGGTCGATATAGAGAAACTCCTGCTATTAAATCTTCTAAGCAGTCTGGTTTTAATTCTTTCATAAAGTTCGTCATACCTTGAGATTCAAACTGAAAGATTCCAATTGTTTTTCCCTCTTGCCATAATTTATACACTTTTGGGTCTGACATATCTTTGTCAAATTCTACATCAATTCCTCTATTTTCTTTTACTAGATCAATTGTATCTTGTATTACAGTTAGTGTTCTTAGCCCTAAAAAGTCCATTTTTAGTAGCCCTAATTCTTCTAATGTCGTCATAATGTATTGTGTTGAAATTTGTCCGTCACGAACATATAGAGGCACATAAGTATCTACCGGCTCTTTTGTTATTACTATTCCACAGGCATGAGTTGAGGCCTGCCTTGGCATTCCTTCTAGTCCCATTGCTATATCTAAAACTGTTTTTACTGTTTCGTCTGTTTCATATTTTTCAGCTAATTCTTTATTCTGCTCTAAAGCCTTTTTTATTGTGATATGTAATTCATTTGGTATCATCTTTGCTAAAACGTCTGCTTCTGAATATGGAACGTCTAATACTCTTGCAACATCTCTAATTACCATTCTTGCAGACATTGTCCCAAATGTTATAATCTGTGAGACATGGTCATGTCCATATTTTCTTGAAACATAGTCTATTACATCTTGTCTATGTTCATAGCAAAAATCTACGTCAAAATCTGGCATACTAATTCTTTCTGGATTTAAAAATCTTTCGAATAGCAATCCATATTTCATTGGATCTATATCTGTAATTTCAATGGCATAAGCAATAATAGAACCTGCCCCTGATCCACGTCCTGGTCCTACTGGGATATTATGTGTTTTTGCATAATGTATAAAGTCCCATACTATTAGAAAATAGTCTACATATCCCATTTTTTTTATTACGCCTATTTCATATTCCGCTCTTTCTAATATTTCTTTGCTTGGATTTTCTCCATATCTTTTTTTTATTCCGTCATCACATAATTTTTTAAAGTAATCATAATGTGTTGGATATTCAGGTGGTACATCATAATTTGGTAGAATGGTATGTCCAAATTCGAATTCTACATTACATTCTTCTGCAATTTTTACTGTGTTTTCTATTGCATCTGGAAATGCTTTAAAATATTCTGACATTTCTTCTGGTGATTTAACATATAATTCGTCTGTGTCAAATCTCATTCTGTCTGGATCACTCATTCTTTTTCCCGTTTGTATACATAACAATACTTCATGGTTATAGGCATCTTCTCTTTTTAAATAGTGTGCATCATTTGTGGCTACTAGTGGAATATTAAGCTTTCTAGCTAGTTTTATTAATTTTTGATTGGCTAGTACTTGCTCTTTTATTCCATTATTTTGTATTTCTATATAATAGTCATCTCCAAAAACTTTTTTGTGCCATAATGCTATTTCTTCTGCTTTTTCTTCTTGCCCATTTAGTAATGCTTGATTTACTGCTCCTGCTAAACATGCACTTAAACATATTAGTCCTTCATGGTATTTTTCTAAGACTTCTAAGTCTATACGAGGTTTATAATAATATCCGTCTACAAATCCTATTGATACTAATTTGCTTAGGTTTTTGTAACCTTGGTTGTTTTTGGCTAAAAGTATAAGGTGATTGTAATGATTGTCTATGTTTGGTTCTTTGTCAAATCTACTTCTTGGTGCTACATAGACTTCACATCCTATTATTGGTTTTATTCCTTCTTTTTTGCATGCTTTATAAAAGTCAATTGCTCCATACATGACTCCATGGTCTGTTAGTGCAATTGCATCCATTCCTAATTCTTTTGCTCTTACTGGTAAGTCTTTTATTCTATTTGCTCCGTCTAATAAACTATATTCACTGTGTATGTGTAAGTGTACAAAGTTTGACATTTTTTCCTCCTCATTAATGTTTAGTTATAATATATCATCTAATTTGTTTTATTTCAAGATATTTTTTGTATATAAAAAGCCAGAAATTTTTTAGTTTCTGGCTTTTTCTTTTTTATAAAATTATTTAATATAAATACTAGGATCAATCTGTATAGAATCTTTCAAAATCTCAAAATGTAAATGTGGCTCATCAGCAATCTCAAAAACAGCTGTATTACCTACTGTTCCAATAGCTTGACCTTTTTCCACCTTTTCGCCTTCAACAACAAACTCTGATGTCAACAAATTAGAATATACTGTTTGATAACTGCTATCATGTTCTATAACAATTGTCAATCCATATCTAGGGTCATTTTTAATTGATTTAATAGTTCCCTCCTCTGCTGCTTTTACAACTGTTGTCTTTTCGGCTTTAATATCTATTCCCAGATGAGTAACCCATTCCTCTAAGGTATTTGAATAAATCAAATTATCCTTTGCATATTCTCTTACTATATCTCCTTCTACTGGCTTTATAAAGCTCCATTCTTTATTTGTTTCCTTAGTTGCTGTCGTTTGAGTATTTGTTGTATTTGCTTGTGTTTGATTACTTGTTTGGGAACTATTTGTTGTTCCTGCAGTATTAGCATTTGAAGTTACTGTATTTGTTGAGTTTGTTACATTTGTCGTATTTAAGTTATTAGTATTATTTCCATTGTTAGTAGTATTCCCTGTTGTATTCGAAGTATTTGTTTCTGCTACCGTATTGCTTGTGTTTGTATTTTGATTTACTTCATTTTGAGACTCTTCTACTGTTTTTCCAATTTCTGTACTGGCACTCTCTGTATTTGATGTATTATTTGCCACAATATTCGCCATCTGTTCTAATGACATTGTACTATTTTTCACATCCTCACTCAAACTTTTACTATACATCAACATTCCTATAACTACAACTGCTAAAATTGCTACTCCAATTCCACAATACATTATAATTTTATCTGTCAAACTTTTATTTTCATTTTTTCTTCTCCTCAAATTTCTTTCCATATAATCCTCCTTCAATACTTTTATTACTTAAAGTATTTCCTTTTTTTAGAAGAATATACATTACAATTGATTTATTTCTTTTATTTCTACTCCTATATAAAAATGATTAATAATATCCTCTGCTTTGCTTCCTTGTTTAGCCATTGTATTTGCACCAGTTTGACTCATTCCAACCCCATGTCCATATCCTTTTACACTAAATTTTATATTTTCATTTTCTCTTGTAATTTCAAAATTTGTAGACCTTAATCCTAATAATGTCCTAGTCTCTACACCTGATAAATTATGATTCCCAAATTTTACTGTTTTCACTCTATTACTATCTGTATACTCTAATATTTTTATATCTTCTTGATTTTGAAAATCTATTTGTATATCAGGATATTTTGTTTTTAGCTTATCTATCAATTCTTGTTGAGATAAAGTAACTTCTGAACTATATTGTGTATAACCTTCTTCACCAGCTGTTTGTACAACTTGCAAATACGGATATCCAGAACCACCCCATACATTTATAGGTATTTCTGTTGTCCCTCCACTATTAGAATGAAAAAACGCATTTATTGGCTCATTTTGATATGTTACTATTTTCCCTTTTGTTTCATTTACACATTGTTCTATTTTTTGCCAATTGCTTTCCCTTTTGCTTTCCTCCCATTTTGCTAATCTATCTTCTTTTGATATCCATGCTTGACAACAAGTTGAGTCGTCACAAATATCAGCATTATCATGCTTTTTATTTTTCATTTTGTAAATAGTATAAGTTCTAGCTACAATTGCTTGAGCTTTTAAAGCTTCTAACTCATAATCTGCAGGCATCTCAGCAGATACGACATTGCATAAGTAGTTTTCTAAATTAACTTCTTCTACTTGACCAGTTTTTTTATGTAATAATTTTATAACTAAATTATTTTCTGTTGGTTGTTCATTAGGATTATTTTTTTGTTCTTCTGTTTCAGCTTGTGTTTGATTTTGCATTTCTCCTTCTCCTAGTTCTGTTTGATTTTGCTCTTCTTCATTTGAAAATGTCCCCATATCTCTTTTTGTAAGTAAAGCCGGTAATATAAAACAAATTAATACAAAAGCCAAAAAATAGATAAAAATTTTTTTCAATTTTTCACCTTCTTTTCTATTATTCTATTAATACAAGGTTACTATTCAAAGCCTCTATAATAGGTCAAAAATGTTGATATGTTGATATATTAATATTGAATAAATTTTGAATTTGATTAGAAATATTTTATTTTAAAAGGTTAAATTATATATTGATATTTATAATTTCATTTTATAATATGTGAATTGTGAATTTAATTTTGTTATTAAGATATTAATTTTTTCTTCATACTTTCTAAAATTCTTTTTTCTATTCTAGATACTTGAACTTGAGTGATTCCTAAAATTTTTGCAATCTGTGCTTGAGTTTTTTCTTTATAAAACCTTAATAGTATAACTTCTTTATCTCTTTTTTCTAAGCCGTCTATTAATTGATTTATAGCCAATCTATTTGTAATACTTTCTTCTTCATTCTTATTTGTTGAAAGTCTTTCCAATAGTGATATTTGATTTCCGTCTTTATTATCTTTATAAAAAGTTCCTTCTATAGAATCCACACAGTTTGTAGCTTCCATAGCTAATGCCACATCTTCTCTTGAAACTTTTAACTGTTTTGCTATCTCATCTATTTGCATTTCTTCTCCATTTTTATTTAAATGCTCTCTTTGTATTTCTCTAATTTTTATTCCTAATTCTTTAATACTCCTGCTAACTTTTATTGGTCCGTCATCTCTTATATGTCTTTTTATTTCGCCTATCATGTATGGTACTGAATATGTAGATAATTTTACATCGAAATTCGTATCAAATTTTTTTATTGATTTAATAAATCCTACGCATCCTATTTGATATAATTCTTCTAAATCATAACCTCTTCCATTAAATCTTTTTACAATGCTCCATATTAATCCATTATTTTCTTTTATCAATCTTTCTAATTCATATTTATCTCCGTGCTTGGGCTCTTTTTATTGCATCTAAATTGATTTCGTACATAATATACCCCTTTCAATTATGTAAAACCTGTAATTAGTAAATTTACTGTCTATTGATAATCTATGCTTAATCTAACAAGAATAACCTAAGCATTAGAAATTAGTTCAAATTCGTCATTTTCTTCTGTTTTCGGCTTTATTTTCTTTGACATTGTCACTTTGGTTCCTAGACCTACAATTGATTCAATTTCTAAGCTATCCATAAAACTTTCCATTATTGTAAATCCCATTCCAGAACGTTCTAAATTAGGCTTTGTGGTATATAGCGGTTCTTTTGCAATATCCACATTTTCAATTCCTTTTCCATTATCAGAAATCTCGATAATAATTTCATTATTTTTTAGTTTTGCCACTATCTTTACAATTCCTTGTTTATTGTCATATCCATGAATAATAGAATTTGTAACAGCTTCTGAAACAGCAGTTTTTATATCTGCTAATTCTTCTATAGTAGGGTCTAATTGTGAGGCAAATGCTGCAATCGAAATTCTTGCAAAAGCCTCGTTCACAGATTTACTAATAAACTCTAGTTTCATTTCATTTTCAAAATCCATTTTCTTTTTTCCTTTCTTTGTGCCTAATTTTATTTGGCACACTTATTTTTGTTTAATTTTTTATGCTGTTTCTTCTATGTCTGATATATTTTCTAATGTGGTTATAGGTATTAATCTTAATATTCCGCTCATCTCAAATATTTTTTTTATACTTCCTGTTAAGTTAGCTACTTCTAATTTTCCTCCTAGCATGTTTGTAAATTTGTACCTTCCTATTATTAACCCTATTCCTGCACTATCCATGAAAGTGACACTATCAAAATCAAATACAACTCTTTTAGGCATATATCTCTCAATCTCATAATCTGCTTTCCTCCTTATTTTTTGAACACTACAATCATCTATTTCTTCGGTGATTTTTAGGACTAACAGCTTGTCCTTTTTATAATATTGGGTTTCCATTTTTGTTCTCCCTCCTTAAGATTAATTCTTTTTCTATTATAACTTCATTACCATATTTTTCCAAGAGTAAAAATTAAGAAGTTTTGTCGAATTCATAGAAGTTTTCGACATTTGTTTTAGTCATTATTTACAATTTCCAAAGTGAACTATTTTTCGATTGAATAGAAAAGCAAATTGATTTATTCCACTAAAAAAGAAGAAACTTCTTTTTCAAAATTTCTTCTCTATATTTTTTATGTATTTAATCTTAATAGTTTAAAGTGATTATCATTCATCTTGTTTTGTTCTCTTTTCTTTTTTTACTTCTTTTTTTATTTTATCTAATTGGTTGTTTTTTATTTGTGTAACTTTTATTATAATTGCATCTTCTATATTATTTTTTAGCATTTCTTTTGCTACTTCTATTTTTCCAATGAATATACCTTCTTTTTTTCCAATAGATTTTCCTTGTTCAATTCCCTGTTCAATTCCTTGTTCAATTCCCTGTCGCTTCGCTTCTCTACAAGACTTTCTTATTCTTTTTTTCAATTCTCTTTCTTCTTTTTCCAACATTTCCATTACTGCTAATCCCATATTTTCATTACCTCCTTTTAATTTTTTTAATAATTCTTTTGTCATTTCATTTCCTAATTTTTCTCTTAATACATAATTTATTATTCTATATAATAATTTTGCATTTTCTGTTCCTTTTTCGTCCTCTACTATTTTAGTTAAATTCTTTATTAACTCTTCTTTGCTTTCTGATTTTTCTATTATCATTAACTTAGCCAAAAATGTTTCTTTTTTTTCTAACTCTTCCATTGAATAATCATTTATGTCTATTAAATTGTATTCTCCTAATGCTCTTATTTTATAATCCTGTAACCTTTCTTGATATTCTTCTATTTTCAATGCTGCATTCCATTTTCCCTTCCCTGTATATATCACTATTGGTATTATCATTGGTATTTTACTATTTTTCCCTATTTTTTTATTTCCTATTGCTTGCCTTATTATTTCTATCTCATAATTTACTATTCTCATTGGCATTTCATAATCTACTTTTGATTGGTGTTCAATTAAAAAAAATATATTTTTTTCTTTCATTTTATATACTATGTCTGATTCTTTATTTTCAAATCTTTCGCTTACATAACTACTGTTATATATGTCTATCTCGTGTTCTGTAAGTTTTCTTGTTAAATTTAATACATCATTAATCACCTCTATAATTTGTTTTTTGTCTTCTAAAACTGCTCTAAATATTTTGTCATGAGGATGATTTATTTGTTTCTTTGAGACAATATTTTTTTCTGTATCTACTTGACCTATATTGTATTCTTCTTTATCTTCTCTTAAACATAACATTCCAAAATTATTATTTTCTCTTGTTTTTATTCCTCTAATTACCATTTTTTCTCTTATTTCTATAACTTTTAAATAGTCCTGATAAGTGAAAACTTTCATTGAATTCCTTCTTTCATTATTATATTTTGTTTTTATTTTTTAGTCAATGTTTATTTATAAATAAATATTAATTTAATATTATACTATATCTCTTTTTTTCTCACCTTCTTTTCTTTTTTCTTATTTTTTAAATTTTGGGATAAACTTAGATATAAAAAATTGATTCAAATTATGTTACTCATTATAATATAAATTAATATTTTTTTCAATAGATTTTTAACTTTATTATGAATATTCAGTAGCTTTTCAGAGGTCGAAATGGTTATAACTTTTTGAGTTAGCTCCGAATGTGACGTGGAATAGATGTATAAATTCTTAGTTTAAAATAACTGAGGAAGCGTGATTAACGAGAGGCTCGGTTATTTTAAGCTTAGAATTTATAATCTATGGAGCAAGCCGAGGAGATAATGAAAAAAGTTATAACCATTTCGACCTCTAAAAAGTTACAACATTCCCATAATAGAAGTCAAGTTTCCCTATACAATAAAAATGTCTTAAAAACAAAACCCTGGTATTCGTTCTGTTTCTAAGACATTTTTGAACTTTTGGAACGTTTTGGCGTGTCCCCAACGTTCCATTATTCGTCATCATCTAATGTTTCATCATATTCAAACTCATAATCCAAATCTTCATCTGGTAAATCTATTTTCTCTTCTATTTTTGCCTTTTCCTTTTTTGCAGCATTTTCTATTTTTTTATTTATTTTATTTTCTATATCATTTTGAATATTATTTTCATCTTTCTCAATTTTCTTTTCTTTTTCTTGAGCTTCTTTTTGTTTTCTTTGCATCTCTTTTAATATTTTTTGAGTTTCTTCTTTTTTATTTTGTATATGTTTATTCATCATATTATTGGTCTTTTCTATTAAGTCTGGCATATAGTCTAATAGTTTATCAAGTGAAGATGTATGATTTACAGGCATTAATTTTACATTATTAGATTGTATTACTAAAAATGCTATTGGATTAATTGTTACTCCTGCACCACTTCCACCTCCAAATGGTAATCTATATTGTATTGCCTCTTCTTTATCTCTTTTTGTATATTCGTCTATAGTCTCTCCTTTAAATTCACTTCCACCTGCTGCAAAGCCAAAACTTACTTTTGAAATTGGTATAATTACTATATTATTTGAAGTTTCTATTGGCTCACCAATTATTGTATTTACATCAATCATGTCTTGTATACTATTCATAGCTGTAGTCATAAGTCCTTCTATCGGATGTTCGCTCATATCTTTTCACTTCTCCCTTCTTATTTAATCTATATAACATATCTATAATATGAATCATTTTTATTTCAAATATACCTGAAATATATATATTTATTAAATTTTGGTTTTGATATACTGGTTGTATAATAAATGTTTGGTTTTCGTAATTTTTGATTTTTTTTCTCAAGTATATTGCTATAATTGTGCTTATTGCTGGAACTATTGCAGAGGTTAGCATTGCATTTTCTGTCCCTAATTCCATATTTAAGTTGATTTTTTTTATTTGCATGTTTATTTTTTTAATTGCTTTAAAGAAGTTTTTATCTATTTTTATTTTATTTTGAATTGCTTTTACGTCTATTTTCTCTAATTTTTCTTTAATTTTTTGCTTTTCTAATTTTGTTTTTGTTATGTTTATTTTTGTTATTGGTATTTTTTCTAAGATATATAATTTTACAACGATTTTGTATTCTTTATTTACATGTCTTTTGTTTAAAGATGTAAACCTAAAATTTATTATTTCTATTTTTATCTTGGAAAATAAAAGTAATGTTGATATTATAATTAAAGTTATTATTAAATAAAAAAGAAAAACCAATATAATCGCCTTCTTTTTATAGGATTTATATTAGTTTTTCCAATTTTTTCTTTTTTAAACCTTTTATTTCTTTTATTTCTACTTTTTGTAACAATTCAAAGGTCAATGTAAAGCCCGCGTTATTGTTCATGCGCCAATTTTACGTTAGTAAAATTGTGTGCAACAATTTTTTTGCTAAATTAACTTGCTTTTTCTTTTTTAGCTTTTTCTACAGTAATGTCTCCAAATAATTCTTCTTGTGTAGTTTCAACTTTATTTCTTCTTGACAATTCCAGTAAGCCGGAAAATGCTGTTACTACTTCTTGTTTGTTATGTCTTTTTACAGAAAATAATTTATTAAATACAAACTTCTTTTGTTTTACCAGTACTTTAAACATTTCTTTTACTTTACTTGCTACTGTATAGTTTTCAACTAATGCTATTTTTTCAATATTTTTAGCATTTTGATTTAGTTTAACACTATTTCTTTCGACTAGTTTTTTATAAATTTCCGGTATTAAAGTTTTATCATAATCTTTTTCTAGTTTTTGTTTTGGTAGTTCAATATTTTCTTGTTCTTTAAAATATCTATTAGAAAATGTTAAATAATTTTCTCTTAACACTTTACTTATCTCTTTAAATTTTTTATATTCTATAATCCTTCTTATTAATTCTTCTTCTGTAACTTCTTCTTCCTCTGTTTCTTGTTTTGGTAATAAATTTTTTGATTTTAAATATAATAGTGTTGAGGCCATTACTAAGAATTCACTTGCTATTTCTAAGTTTAGTTGCTCTTGTTCATTTAAATAGTCTATATATTGATCTGTTATTTCACTTAGATTTATTTCATATATATCCATTTTGTTTTTATCTATTAAATGGCATAATAAATCAAGTGGTCCTTCAAAATTATCTATCTTTATTGCATATTTATTAGTTTCTAATGCTAAAATTGACATTCACTATTTCTCCTCTTAATAATTTTAGTTTGCTTTTATTTTATAGCAAGTAGTTTTAATCTTAAGTTACTCATACTCTACTTTTAAGTATAATATTTTATACAATAGGAAAAGCTATACTTTCCTATTGCATAAAATCGTTTCACTCTAACAATTACACACAAATTTCTTTTTCGTTTATATCTAACTATTTATGAGATTTGCCTTATATTTTAAATCCTTTTTTTAGTAAATATTGTTTTATTTCATCTGGTTCCATTGAAGATGATTTTTTATTTGTTATATTTTCAGCAGACTTTTTTTCATATTCTTCTAATTTTTCTCTATTCTCAGATATATAGTCTTCTATGTCGTTTTTGTCTAGCCCTTTTGACATCAGCTTATATTTTATTTCTTTTATTGATAAATTTTTTAGAGCTATTATATTATTTACTGTCTTTTCAATAAATTCTTTATCATTTATATAACCTGCTTCTTTTAGGTATTCTATAATATCTTCTAGAAGGTTCTCGTCCATTATTCCTGAAAATTTTTTTCTTATTTCTGCTTCACTTCTTTTTTTATATAATATATATTTTAATACTTTTGTTTTTTCTTTATCAAATTCTTCTATAGTATACATTTTTTTCTTCCTTTTTTATTAATTAACTATTCCTCTTCCTCATCATCTTCTATTTCAGGTAATTCTTCACCTAAACTCTTTTCAAAAGCTTTTTCAAAATTTTCTCTTACCTTTTTCTCTACATCTTCTAAAATTTCTGGATTGTCTGTTAAATATTTTTTAACATTTTCTCTACCTTGGCCTATTCTTTCTCCATTATAGCTAAACCATGAACCTGATTTTTCTATAATATCTAAGTTAACTGCCATATCTAATATATTTCCAGCCTTAGATATTCCTTCTCCATACACTATATCAAATTCTGCTTCTCTAAATGGTGGAGCTACTTTATTTTTTACAATTTTAACTCTAACTCTACTTCCTTTGAATTCTCCATCTTGTTTTATGTTTTCTGTTTTTCTAATATCCATTCTAACAGAAGCATAGAACTTTAATGCTCTACCACCTGTTGTTGTTTCAGGATTTCCAAACATTACACCTATTTTTTCTCTTAATTGATTTATAAATATTAAAACTGTTTTTGATTTGTTTAATGCTCCTGCTAATTTTCTTAATGCTTGTGACATTAATCTAGCTTGAAGTCCCATGTGAGAATCTCCCATGTCTCCATCTATCTCTGCTTTTGGAACTAATGCTGCTACTGAGTCTACTACAATAACATCTAACGCTCCACTTCTAACTAAGCTTTCTGTTATTTCAAGAGCTTGTTCTCCTGTATCTGGTTGAGATACAATTAAATTATCTATATCTACTCCTAGTTTTTTTGCATATATTGGGTCTAAAGCATGTTCTGCATCTATAAAAGCTGCCTCTCCTCCCATTTTTTGAGCTTCTGCAACTACATGTAATGCTAATGTTGTCTTACCAGAAGATTCTGGTCCAAATATTTCTATTATTCTTCCTCTTGGAACTCCTCCTATTCCTAATGCTATATCCAAACTTAAAGCTCCTGTTGGTATTGCTTCCACTTCCATTGCTTTAAATTCTCCAAGTTTCATTACTGAACCTTTTCCAAATTGTTTTTCTATTTGACTCATCGCCATTTCCAATGCTTTTTTCTTTTCTGCATTTTCGCTCATAAATTTTCCTCCTTAAATTTCTTGAACTTTTGTTTGATATTGTTATTATATACCAAATTTTTGTTTTGTCAATACTTTTTTATTTATTTTTCTAATTATTTATACCATGTATCAATTCCATAATATGGGCTATACCAATTAGGTGCTAAATCGCCTACTAATGAAGAATTGTATGCAACTGTATATTTATTGGTTAATAAGCTAATATATGGTATATCTGTTTTATATATCTCTGCTAATCTTTTGTACTTTTCTTTTAAAGTATTTTCATCATTATTATTTTTAACTTCTTGCATAATTGTATTTATTTCGTCAGTTGTATAATTTGCAAGATTATTGGTACCGAAAAATGTTGTCATATCAGGACTTAATGAAAGATTTATAGTACATAAAATCATATCATATTTTTTTGTATTTAGTGCATTTTTGTATTGTTCATCTGAATATTGTTGTATATTTACTCTTACTCCTTGAGCTTCTAACTGTGTTTTTATATTTTGTGCTATTGCAACATTTATAGTATCTGATGCTTTGACAATTAAATTTAAAACTAGTCTTTGAGTCTTGTAGTTTTCAGTTATTTGCCAATATTTGTTAGTATATTTCCAACCTGCACTCGTCAATAATTGTTTCGCTTGTTCTATGTTATATCCACTACTTGCATCTTGTTCTTGATATATCCATGACCCATAGTCTAATGGAAAACTTGATGTATAGCATTTGTTATTATATACACTGGAAACTATATTTTGTTTATCTATTGAATATGCAATTGCTTTTCTTACTTCTTGTTTTGCTAAGAAATAATTTTGTGTATTTAAGGCTATAAAAGTATGCTCTCTTCCTTTCATTTCTTTCGGTGTATATCCAATTGTTCCTATATATTCTTGGATGTTTATATTATCTGTATTTATTACATCTATATTACCCATTTTAAAGCTGTTATATAATTCTCCTACTGTATCATAAATGTTAATAATTATCTTATCTAATGATAGCTTTTTATCTCTATTCCACCAATTTGTATTTTTAGTTAATGTTATATATGTTTGTTGAACATCACTAACTTGATACATTCCTGTTCCTACAGTTACAATTGATGTATTATTAAAGTCATTTGTATCGAAAAATGTTTTTGACAGTATTGGAAATGTTAAATTGTATTCAAAAAAAGGAACTTCTTGGTCTAAATTAAATTTAATTGTGTAATCATCTACTATTTCTAGTGACGCAATATGTTGAACATTTGTAGAATAAATTGTTTGCCTTTCTTTTAATCTTTCTATTGTGTATTGGACATCTGCTGATGTAAATCTCTCACCATTAGCCCATTTTACGTTTTCTCTTAGTTTTATTATATATGTTGTATCATTTTGCTTTGCCCATTCAATTGCTAGCCCCTGCTCTGCTTTATAATCTGATGATATATTTATTAGTGGTTCATATATTATTTTTGTTATGTCTTGTATGTTTTTATTGTTTGTTAATAATGGATTTAATGTGTCAAATTGTGCTATTCCTAGTCTTATTTCTGTTACTTTTTCTTGCGTATTTTCTGAAATTCTTTGTTCTATTTCTTGCTTTTCTGCTTCGTCTTTTTTTATTTTGAAAAATGCAAAAATGACTATTCCTATTACAAATACAATAAATATGTATTTAAATAAATTTGATTTCATATTTCACCTCTACCTTTTGTTATCATACATTATATTGGTGTTTTTTTCAAGTATATCAATTAAATTCTTTTAAAGTTATAAATTTTAGGTAACAAAACATGCAAAAAACACACTCAGCATGCTTCATAAATTATCTGCACAAAGTGTGTTTTTTAACTTATTTAGTTTTTTTAATTTTTATAACTGCAATTATCAATATAAAAATAACACTTAATATAATAATTATTACAATATTTCTATTATCTCCAGCTTTAGGTAAATCTTCTAAGCTCATAGTATTATCAATTTCTGCAATTTCGTTTGATTCGTAATCATAAGATTCTATAATATGATTGTTATCATTACTGTTTTGACCATTATCTGCTATATCTGTTATATTCTCATTATAATTGGTCCATTTTCATTATCCATAGCTTTTATTAACGAATACAAATTTATTTGAGTCCCTATATCATAATCTAATTTATCTGCTACAATTGAAATTTTTTTCTTCATATTTATCAAACTCCTTTTCTTTTGATTTACATAACAATTTCATTTTATCATGTCTTTTTTTCTCTTTCAAGTAACAAATGTTGGTAAAACAACATTTGACATTACAATGTTAGGGACACACTTAAACTTTCCATTGTGTCCCTAACACACAATCATATATCAAATTTTCATCTTTATTTAAATATACATTTTCTTCACTTAAATTAATACTATGATTTTTATAGCAATGTGATTTTGTTTATGTAATAGGAAAGTAGCACTTTCCTATTACATAAACAAAAGTTGTTAACATACAAAGTACAATTCCACAAACTGTTGGAATTAAAAAGCTAATAATAGTCCATTTCCAACTTCCCGTTTCTTTTTTTATAGTTAGTAAAGTTGTTGTACATGGAAAATGTAGTATAGTGAATATCATAACATTAATAGCAGTTAAAATCGTCCATCCATTTTGTTTCAATATTTCCCCTATTGCAAATGTATCTTCCATATTTATTAATGATGTACCTTGTAAATAGCACATGAGGATTATCGGTAAAACAATTTCATTTGCTGGAATTCCTAATATAAATGCCGCTAGGATATACCCATCTAATCCCATAAGCTGAGCAAAAGGATTTAAAAAATTTGCAATTATACTAAGTAAACTCTCTCCATTTATTCCGATATTAGCAAATAACCAGATTACCAGTCCTGCTGGTGCTGCAATTGATATTGCTCTACCGCAATACAAATAATGTTCTATCAAATATTGACCTTACTAATATTTTTCCAATTTGTGGTTTTCTATACGGTGGTAATTCTAATATAAATGATGATGACATTCCTTTTAATAGTGTTTTTGATAATATTTTAGATATTAATAATGTTAAAAATATTCCTAACAAGATTACTCCTAGTACTACTAATGTTGATATAATTGATGCTCCTATTCCCTGCATACTTCCTGCTATAAATATTGTTGCTATTGTTATTAAAAATGGAAATCTTCCATTACATGGTACAAAATTGTTTGCCAAAATTGCTATTAACCTCTCTCTTGGCGAATTAATTATTCTACATCCAACTACCCCAGCTGCATTACAGCCAAATCCCATGCACATTGTAATCATCTGTTTACCGTGTGCAACAACATTTTTTAAAAAAGCCATCCATATTAAAAGCAATTCTAGGTAAATATCCCAAATCTTCTAAAAAAGTAAACAGTGGAAAAAATATTGCCATTGGTGGAAGCATTACAGCCACCACCCAAGTTAAAGTTTGATAAATTCCAGATATCAACATATCAGATAACCATGTTGGGCAATTGACAAAACTTGCAAATTCAAATAATCTTTCTTGTATCCATCCAAACATAGCAAATAAAGCCTGAGAAGGATAATTAGCTCCTATTATTGTAATCCAAAAGATAATACCTAAAAATAATATCATAATAGGTATTCCCCATTTTTTTGAAGTCACTATTTTATCGATTTTTCTATCTCTATTAGAATAACTCTCAAAAGTACATACTTTTTTACAAATTTCTTCCGCCTTTTTCATAATTTGGCTAACTATTTTATCTTTTAAATTCTTTTCATTTATTTTTTCTTTTTCAAGTTCTTTTAGCAGTTTATTTCGTTCTTCTTGCAATTCAATATTATTTATAATATTTATATTATAATTTTTTTCAATAGTCTCTAATATTTTCTCTTCACCATCTAATATTTTTAAACTAATCCACCTTAACATTTTTTTATTTTCTATGTTTATATTGCAACTTATCATTTTGCTTTCTAGAGTCTTGATACTATTTTCAATCAAATTCGAATATCTAACCTTAATTGGTTTAGGTTCAATTTTCTTTTGACAAACTCTTTTTACTATATCCATTAGATTATTTAATGTATTTTTCTTTCTTGCAATTGTCCCAACAACAGGAACTCCTAATTCCATAGACAATTTATCTAAATCTATTTTTATTTTTTTCTTTTTGGCTTCATCTAATAAATTAACACAAACAATTACATTATCTGTTATCTCCATAATTTGAAACACTAAATTCATATTTCTTTCTAAACATGTACTATCTACTACAATTATAGTAGCATCAGGATCACCAAAACATATATAATCTCTCGCTATTTCCTCTTCCTCAGAATTAGACATAATTGAATATGTGCCTGGGATATCTACAAAAAGAAAATTTGTATCTTCGTATACAGATGTTCCGGTTGCATTTGCTACAGTTTTTCCTGGCCAATTTCCAGTATGTTGGTGCATTCCTGTTAAAGTGTTAAATATTGTTGATTTTCCTACATTAGGATTTCCCGCTAAAGCTACTGTGTATCCTTTTTCATTTTTCATATATTCAAAATCTTTCGTAAGCAAATTTTTCCCGACTGAAGATTTAGTAAGTCCCATTATTCCCTCCTTGAACTTTGGGGACGTTCTTTAAAGTTCATTTCTGAACTTTGTGAGTGGTCCCTGAAGTTCTTTTCTGAACTTTTGAAATGGTCCCTTGAAGTCCATTTCTTACCTAAAATATTTTTTCCTTGTTTAAAGATTTCATCTTTATAATTTATATATATTATTCTGTTTTTCTCAAAAAGTGAAATTGTAATAAAACTAATGAACCTATTTAAACTATTTGTATCTTTTCTGCATCCTCTTTTCTTATTGCTACGACACTTCCTCTAACCTCAAAAGCTCTCGGGTCTTTTGAAGGACTTACAAGTACTGGTTTTATATATGTTCCTCTAACTAATCCTAAGTCTAGTAATCTTCTTTTTATATTTTCATCACATTGTATACTTCCTATTTTTGCAATATCGTTTAATTTCAATTTATCTAAACTTTTCATTACAGTTGCATCTCCTTCTGTTCCAAAATTCTTGTATTCTTCTATCTCTCTATATTATATTTTGTCGAATTTTATTCGTGCCAATGGAATAGAGAAAAATTTTTCTATTAATAGGTAACAATTCAGATGTCAATGAGGCAAGAATGCTTTCTTGCAATTTATAAAACAATTTGGAGTATCAACAACATTTCAGTACTAAATTCTTTTAAAAATCATATATTTATTTAAGGAGGTTTTTATATGCAAAAAAGAAATAAAGTAGCAATTGTCGGTGCTACTGGATTAGTTGGTAGAACTGTTTTAAAAGTAATAGAAGAACGAGATTTATTCCCTGTTGAATATGTCCTATTCTCTTCTAAAAAATCTGCTGGAATTAAAATAGAATTTGGAGGAATTAATTACAAAGTTCAAGAATTGACAGAGTCATCTTTTAATATCGGCTTTGATTATGCTATTTTTTGTGCTGGTAGCGACGTTTCAAAAAAATACATTCCTATTGCTGTTTCTAAGGGTTGCATAGCCATTGATAATAGTAGTGTTTATCGAATGGATAAAGATGTTCCATTAGTAGTTCCGGAAGTTAATCCTGAAAAAATTTATAAAAACAATGGTATTATCGCAAATCCAAATTGTTCAACTATTCAAGCTGTTGTTCCATTAAAACCTATAGATGATAAATACACAATAAAAAGAATTGTATATTCGACATATCAAGCTGTTTCAGGTGCAGGTAGAGCTGGTATTGAAGATTTAGAAAACGGCTGGAGTGGTTTTGAAAATAAAAAATTTCCTCATCCTATTTTTAACAACTGTATTCCTCATATAGATGTTTTTTTGGATGACGGATATACAAAAGAAGAACATAAAATGATTAATGAAACTAGAAAAATTTTAGATAAACCTAATCTTCCTATCACTGCTACAACAGTAAGAGTTCCTATTTTTAATTGTCATAGTGAATCTATAAATTTAGAATTGAAAAATGAATTTGATATATATGATATAAAAATCTTATTGCAAAATTCTCCTGGTATCATTGTTGTTGACGATATTGAAAAAAATTATTACCCTCTAGCTAGTAAAGCTGATGGTCATGATGAAGTTTTTGTTGGTAGAATTAGACGTGATTTTAGTGTAAAAAATGGTATCAATTTATGGGTTGTCGCTGATAATTTAAGAAAAGGGGCTGCTACTAATGCTGTTCAAATTCTTCAAGAATTACTATAATTGCCATTAGGGACGGGTTCGTCTGGCATTTTTTTGCCGAATGGGACATGTTCGTTTGACAATTCTAGGACAAGAAACATGTTTCTTGTCCTAGATATATAAACTATTACTAAATTTAATAGTTTGGTTTCATGCAACAATTCAATTAAACTTTTTTCCAAAACCAATTTAAACTATTGCTCAAGCTTTTCTTTCCTAATTTTTTTGCCTCTAAATCGTCTACCCATAAATATGCGAAAAATGAAATAAATATAAATATTAAGTCTACTACAATACAACTTGTTAAAGTATTTACCAAATGTCCATATTCTGCTGGTAAAGTAATCAATTGAGCTACATGTACAACAATTATTAATAAATATGCTACTAATATACCTCCTGTGATATAGCTTTTCTTTATCTCTTGTGCTAAAAATATTAATAATGCTGTTGCCATTACCATAAGCATAAGTATAAGCGGATCAGAAATATTAAAAATATACATTTTTATCCCTCCATTATCATTTGTTTATTGTCTTTGTAAATTTTATCATTTGATATCAAATTTATCAACATTTTTTATTTTACAATTTGATTATCTTTTTGTTACATTTTTATTTCACCAGTTAATTATCTTTTTGTCGAGCTTTTTTTACAATTAAATTCATCATTTAAATTACTTTGCTTTATTTAAATTGCCAAATGAACCTGTCCCTTTTTGCAAAAAAATTGCCAAACGAACCCGTCCCCGATGGCAATTTTTTCATTTATTTTAATTTTTCTTCTATTAATTTTGCAATTTCTTTTGCTTTTTTTGTTATGTATTCTTGGTCTTCCCCTTCTATCATAACTCTTACTAGAGGCTCTGTTCCTGATGGTCTGATTAAAACCCTTCCATTTCCAGCAAATTCTTTTTCTAATTTTTCTATTGCTTCTTTTATTTCTGAATCCTTGTCATAATCGTATTTTTTTTCTGAATTCACTTTTGCATTAATCAATACTTGTGGATAGAGTTTTACCATACTTCCTAATTCTGATGCTTTTTTATTTTCTTCTAATATAGATTGTATTAGCATTAAAGATGTTAAAATTCCATCTCCTGTTGGGTTATAGTCTAATAATATAATATGTCCTGATTGTTCTCCCCCTAGATTAAATCCGTCTTTTAACATTTCTTCAAGCACATATCTATCACCAACTTTTGTTTGTAATAATTCTAATCCGTTGTCTCTTGCATACTTATTTAGTCCTAAATTGCTCATTACTGTTGCTACTATTGTATCTTTATTTAGTTTGCCTTTTTTTCTCAAACTATTAGAGATTATTGCAAGTAATTTATCTCCATCAATTTCATTTCCGTTTTCGTCAACAGCTAAGCATCTATCTCCATCTCCATCATAAGCAATTCCTAGACTTAACTTATTTTCTACTACAAACTTCTTTAACCCCTCTAAATGGGTTGAACCACAGTTTTCGTTTATATTAATTCCATCTGGATGATTATTTATAATTTTATATGGTATTCCTAAAACTTTAAATACTTTTTCAGCTACAGAATATGTTGCTCCATTTGCTGTATCTATTCCTACTATAAAATCTTTATTATCTCTTAACAAAGATTCCATTGAGTCATCAAATGTTTTTCTGAAAAAATATACATATTCTTCAATTAGATCTAAACAATATTCTGAAACTCCTATTTTATCATTTATTGCTGTTAATTCATTTAATTTGCCAGAATCCATTACTTCTTCTATTTCTTCTTCTAATTTGTCTGGAATTTTCATTCCTTTATTACTGAAATATTTAATTCCATTGAATTCATAAGTATTATGTGATGCAGAAATTACAACACTTGCATCTGCGTTTAATTTTCTTGTTAAATATGCTACTGCTGGTGTAGGAATAACTCCTAATAATTTTACATTTGCTCCATAACTAAGAAAACCTGCAACCATAGCACTTTCTATTAATGATCCTGATATCCTTGTGTCTCTCCCTATTAGTATTATTGGTGTATGATCTGTATGTTTTGATAATATATATGCTCCTGCTTTTGCAACTTTATATACTAAATCTGGAGATAGCTCTGTATTTGCTATTCTTCTGATACCGTCTGTTCCAAAATATTTTCTCATCTTGATAACTTCCTTTCTTACTTCTAAAGTGAATTTTGTTTTAAATTTTATTATCTACATATAATACTATTTCTTAAAATTCATTATTATTCTTTCTTTTAATGTTAATTCCACTTTAGAAGGCTCTTCTATATCAATTTTTTTATTATGCAATACTAATCTAGGATTTGTATCTGATAATTCTTTTAGCTTATTTTCACCTATTAATTCTGTTAATTCTACTAATATCTCTGGTATCTTTGCATATATTGTATTTTGTCTGTGTACATCTGTTCCTAGAAAATGTATCATATTATTTTCTAGGAATTTTTTTACAATAATTTGTGCTTTCTCTCCATACTGACCTATTATACTTCCATAATTAGCTTGCATTAATACTCCCTTTTGTATTAGGTCATATATCAATTCTGGATCTTTTTGTACAAAACTATATCTTTCTGGATGAGCTAATATTGGTACTAGTTTGTATTGTAACATTTGATATACAATATCATATAAATTCATTGGTTCTGCATTTAATGGCATTTCAAACAGTACATAACTAGTATCATTTATTGTTGATGCTTTTCCTTCTTCCAATAATTTAATTATATTTTCTGACAAATATATTTCATTTCCTAAGTAAAGATTTATGTTTATATTTTTTGCTCTTAAATTTTCATATATTGCATTTACCCACACTTCTCTTTCAGGTGTGTTTGTTTCATAGTAATTTTCCATATAATGTGATGTTGATATTATTCCGTCAAATCCTACATTTTGTGCTTCTTTTATTAGATTAAATGTTTCTTCTATACTTCTTGAACCATCATCTATATTTGGTATAATATGTGAATGAAAGTCTATCATCTTTTGCTCCTTTTATTTCTAAGTATTTTTATTAATATTTTTAAACTTTAATATTATATATTCCTATAAAATGTGCCAAACAAACACGTCCCCAATGGCACATTTTAGTTTAACTTTTTCTTTTCTTGATCTAGATAATCATTTATTTGTTTTAATATATCATTTGTTTTTTCTAATGATATTTCCTCCGAGTTTTCTATTTTTATATTACTTTTTAAAGCTCTTGGTATTTCATCAAATTGCTCTGATATTTGTTCCTTGTATTGCTGATTTTTTTCTTGATCTGTATCTTCTATCTTTGCTTCTTTTTTTTCTAATGATATATTGCTTGTTTTATTATTCATTTCATTTCTATAAACACTATTTGCTTCTGTCCTAACTCTTTTTTTCATTTCTTCTATTTTAGCTTGCTTTGCTGAACTAACCTTTACTGGTCTGGATTGTGATTTTATATTTCTTGTTCCTGTAGATCCGTAGTAATATGATTGCTCATATTTTTTCTGTGATATCGGTACTTTATTTACTACAACTCCTGCTATTTTTCCGCCTATATTTTGAATATTTGTAACTATTCTTTTTAAACTTTCTTTTTTAGTTTGTTTATGTGCTGTTACAATAACAGTCGAGTCAACTAGTCTAGCTAATATTAATGAGTCTGTTACCAATTCACTTGGTGTTCCGTCTATTATAACTATATCACACAAATCTTTTAACTCATCTAATAAGCTTACCATTTGTGGTGAAATTAATAATTCAGACGGATTTGGTGGTATATTTCCTGCTGCTATTAGATATAAGTTTTCTATCTCTGTTTCTTGTATATAATCTGCTAAATCTTTTGAGCTTTCTCCTCCGTTAATATCATTTACCCCTGACAAATAATTAGATAGCCCTGGTCTTGGAGATACTCCAAATATATTATATTGTCTTCCATTTCTCATGTCTGCATCTACTAAAATTACTCTTTTTCCAGCTTGTGCAAATGTTACTGCTAGGTTTGCTGATACCCAACTTTTTCCTTCACTTGGTGTCGTTGATGTTATCAATAGACTTTTTAGTTTGTTTTTTGTATTCATGAATTGTATATTTGTTCTTAATGTTCTAAATACCTCTGAAACAGGAGATTTTGGGTCTTTATGTGCTATTACTTCTTTTTTCATTATCTTTTACCTCCTTTTTTCATTGGTTTTCTTTCGTCTTCTGAACTATACATTGGTATTGATGCTAATACTGGTATTTTTATATATTTTTCAACATCTTCTGCTGTTTTTATTGTTGTATCTAACATATTTGCTATTAATACGTACATAACCGCTATTACTATTCCTACAAATGCAAATATTACTATGTCTCTTATATGGTTTACATTTGATGGACTTTGTTCTGCTTCAGCTTCGTCTATTACATGTACATTGTTTATATTGTATATTTCTACTACTTCTTTTGAGAATACTTTTGCTATTTCGTTTGCAGCTTTTGCTGCTGTTGATGCATTTTGATTTGTTACTGAGATTTTGATTATTTCTGTATCTTCTACTGAACTTACACTAACATTATTTCTTAATTCATCTTCTGTTAGGTCACTTATCCCTAAATTTTGAATTACTTGCCTTATAACATTCTTACTTTCTACTAGTTTGCTGTATGTTGCTACTAATTTTGAGTTTAATGTTAAGTCTGTTGTGGTAATTGTATTTGATGTTCCGTCACTTTGTGCGGATGTTGCTAATAGTAGTGTTGTTGATGATGTATATACTGGTGTTACAAATCCTATTGTATATATTAAACCTATTACTGCAAATATTGCTACTATTAGTATTATTTGAATTTTTTTGTTCCAAAACATTGTAAATAGTTCTTTTAAATCTAGTTCTTCCATTTCCTCATTTTTCCTTTCTTTTTTACTTCTTTTGTACCTTTCTAGTATATATAAAAAACTTGTATTTTGCAAGATATTCATGCAAAAAAATATAAGTTTTTGTAACTATTCTTAAGAAGTTGACATACTAAAATAAAAAAAATTGTCTAGTAGCATTGCTAAGTAGCAATTTTATGGTCACTTAACTAGTGTACATTGCTAAAAATTCAGAGACAACCTGTAAAAATTTTTATCGGTCGTCTCTGAACTATTAATTCATTATTTTAATATTTTATTTTTCTTGATTTAATTTTAAATATAATACCTGCTATAGTTATAACACAAATTCCTATTATTAAAATGTTGGTCATACCTGCTTTTGGAATTGATTTTACTGCTTTTGTATTATCTACATTATTAGAATTCACCTTATTTAAACCAGAGGCACTATTTGGAGTATTTGTAGCTGATACTTTATTATCTACTAAATTCCCAGCTTGATTTTGCTCATTTGTATTAGTTGTATTATCTTGAATCGTATTAGTATCAACAGTTGTGTTTGTATTTGGTTCTTCTGTCTTCTCTTCTACTTTTACTGTAATTGATTTATTATATGTAAAATCATTTGTCCCATCTGTTAATTCAATATTTTTTAAATTAATAGTTCCCGTTGTTCCTGGTTCTATTCCGTCTTTTAAAGTTAAAGTTATTTTTGTAATATTTGTATTTGCTTTTGCACTTTGCGTATCACCAATTAAAGTACTTGTATCTGATGAATATGTTGCTGTCCAACCATTTAGTCCTTCTACTGTAACTGTTTCAAACATATTTGTATCAAAATCTACTGTTGTTTGATATCCAAGTACTATATTTTCAGATATTCCTGTAAAGTTTCCTAATGATACTATTAAATCTACTGTTTTTACATCTGATTCTATTGTAGTTTGTCCGCTCACATTTAATTCAATATTTTTAGCTTGCTCATCTGTTGCATTTACATTCGTTGTTGTTACCACTAAAATTATTATCATAAATATTATTGATATTATTTTTTTCATATTCTTCCCTACTTTCTATACTCTTTTGTATAAATTTTATCACTTTTTTAGACAATTACCAATATTTTTATTTTAAATTTTTATTACATTAATATTACATTTTTGTTACATTTTTCTTTTTATATTCTCATGAATCATTGTTTTTATAATTATGTTTTAGTTTTTCTAATTATTTTTAACTATTCCTTTGTAGTCAAAGCAATTATTCTCATTCTTACTAAATCTTTTATACTTATTGATTTTTTGTCTATATTTGTATCTGCTGCTAGCAATTGTGCTTCATCTAACTTATTTTCTGAACTGTTTGGTGATACTAAATATTTACGTAATTTAACAATGTCTTTTATATCAACTTTTCCGTCTTTATTTATGTCTCCTGCTACAATCAAAGTATATTCTTCTCCTGATTTTGTTTTTAAGATATCGCCTGTTGCAATATAATCACTATCAGAAAGTACTTTATTGTTCCTTAAAATATCATATTCTTTGCTGAATGCAAATTTCTGAGAAAATTCTGATTTTTTTGTGTAATGTCCTATATTTTCAATATTATTGTTGATTATTTTATAGTCTTCGTTTCCAGGCTCTACTATATAAAAACTGATTGTTTTTGTGTTTCCTGCTTTATCTGTAGCTGTTAGTTGATAATATCCTTCTTCTGTTAATTCATTTCCTTCTTTATAGCTTTTTACTTCTTCTCCATTCAAAACTAGTTTTATTTCTTTTAAGTTAGCATCATAAACTTTAGGAATCACACTATATTTATATGATTTGCCTTGTGTTGCACCTGTTATTGAAGGTGAAGTTTTATCTATAGTTACATTTGCTGTTTTACTTTCTGATTCTCCATTACTATTCTGGTATGTTGCTTCTATTTTATAAATTCCATCCTGCTTTAAAGTAATTTCTTTTTCATTTTTTATTTCATTATTTATTTTTACTGTTGTTGTTATTCCTTCTGTTTCTGTTTTGTTAATCTTAATGTCTTTATTTGTTATTGTTTGGTCTTCTATTTTTTCTCCTTGATCATTTGTTATCTCTATTTCTGTTTTATCAGATAATGGCATACTTAAGTTGATTCCTATTTCTTCTAAGTTGTTATAGAATTTATTACTAAATAATTTTAATTTTTTTCCTGAAGTTGTCTCATAACTGTTTATCATAATATTCTCTGGTAAGTTGTAAACTTTTGTAAAATCAATATTTGCACCATTTATTGCTTTTTTTGTGTTATTAAAAATATAATATTCATTTAAATTGCTGGTATTGTTTTCATCTTCTATTTTTAAGTTCTTTATATTTACATTTGGTAAATATAAGTCATAGCCATAATCATGCATTTTTTCATTTTCATATTCAAAAGTAAAATTTATTATATTATTTGCATTCTTTGGCTTATATATGCAATCCTCTATATTTACAGTTCCAGCCCAAGAACTTCCATAATCTGATCTTAGACTAATAAAAGCACTATATCCCAACCTTGTCACATTTTTTAAATTTAAATTTCCTCCGCCCATTAAAGTAAGCCCTTTTATTCCTATCACACAATCCTCAATTGTTAGATTATATGCTTGTCTATGTGAATCTATTCTATTTAATATACAATCTTTATATATAACATCTTTAGTATATTTACTTGCAATGACTCCCCATCTTTGTTCATCTTCAATATCATTTGATTTTACATTATCTACAATTATATTAATAGAATGTTCTAATGTTAAATCATAATTTGATGTTTGACTGTATTTATGACTATATAAGATAGAATTTTTCAATTTCACATCTGCTACATATGATATTTTTACAAATCCAAAATATGGACCTCCTAATCTTTCTGTATTATTAACATTATGTTTTATATTGTTTATTGTTGTATTACTTCTACTACAAATAATATTTCTATTAAAGTATCCGCTTTCTTGCTCATAGTCAATTTCTGGCAAAATTGTTGTAAAATTTGCATTTTCTACAGTTATAGTTTCTTCTGGTATTTTTATTAATATAATTGCAGTTATTTTCTCAAAATCCCATTGTATTTCATTTAATATATTTCCCTCGTTATCTATTTTAAATAAATCCTCCTGTGTAGCTCCATTATTATTTCCTACAATGTATTGTCTTTTTTCTGTATTATATGCAATACAAAAACATTCTCCATATCCTGCTAATTCTTCAATTTTAGTAGTTTGTTTATTAATTTCTATATTTTCTAATATAGTACTATCTTTAATCGTTACATTATTGATGCTTGAAGTAATTTGGAATATTGCATAATTTTTTGTACTTTTATCATTAATATTTTCGTCATGTATTACAATATTTGCATTATTCCAATTTGTATTTGTTTGAATGTTAATTACTCCTGTTTCATTTAGTCTATAAATGTGATAAGTTCTTTTTTCGTCCGCTCGTACTTCATATCCGATTCTCATTTGCAAATTCATGAGTTTCTTTCATAACATTAAAATCATCATATCCTTCTTCTGCTCTTGCTCCAAAATCTTCATAAGTAACATATTTAGTTCCTGTAATTTCATCTACATGAGGTTCTATATTTATATTCTGTTCTAAATTAGATATCGTTTGACCATTTACAACTATTTTACTTTCAATAATTGTCTCTTCTAAGTTCTTTTGTTTTTGATTGTTATAAAATAAGATTAATAGTATTCCTATGATAATTAGTATCAAAAAATATCCTCTTAATTTCCTAATTTTCATATTTTACCTTTCTTTATTTATTGTTTTTCTTCCTATTGAATCATATATCATATTTGTTTTTCTTACTACATCTAGATTATAGCAATTTCTTCCGTCAATTACAATTGGTTTTTTCATTAATTTTTCATATAATGTTATATCTAAATCTTTTATGAAGTCCCACTCTGTAAATATAAAGCATAAATCTGCATCTTTTAAGGTTTCTTCTATACTTTTACAATATGTTATTTCATTTGGATATATTTTCTTAAAATTATTCTCTCCTACCGGATCATATACTTTTATATTTGCTCCATCATCTAATAAAATTGGAATATTTGTAAGAGATGGTGCTTCTCTTAGGTCATCTGTGTTTGGTTTAAAAGTAAGTCCCAATATAGCTATGTTAAGGCCTTCAAAACTTTCGTAATATTTTCTTGCTTTTTTTATTAGTTTTAGTTTTTGATTTTCATTAACTTCTATTGCTGCTTTTATTGTTTTTATTTCATAATCATTAAAGTTGGCAAGCCAACTCAATGCTTTTGTGTCTTTTGGAAAACATGAACCTCCATATCCTATTCCTGCTTGTAAAAACTTATTTCCAATTCTAGAATCTAGTCCCATGCCTTTTGCAACATCTTGTATATTAGCACCAACAATTTCGCATAGATTTGCTATTTCATTTATATATGAAATTTTTAGTGCCAAAAAGTCATTTGATGCATATTTTATCATTTCTGCACTTTCTCTATCTGTTATTACATATTGCTGTCCTAATCCGTCATATACTTGTTTCATAATATTTTCAGCATTCTTGTTTTGTACTCCAATAACAATTCTCTGTGCATAAAGTGTATCTCTTACTGCTGTTCCTTGTGATAAAAATTCCGGATTAGATACTATATCTACTTTTACTTTATTTTTTAAATTTGCTTTTATAAATTTTTCTATTTTTTTATTCGTCCCAATTGGTACTGTTGATTTCACTACAATAACGCAATTTTTTTCTATGCTTTGTGTTATTTCTTTAGCTACTTCATATACATATTTTAAATTTGCACTTCCGTCTTTCTTTTCTGGTGTTCCAACACCTATAAATATGACGTCTGCATCTTTGTATGCATTTTTTGCATTTAATGTATATTTTAATAATTCTGCATTTTTTTGCATTAATTCTTCAAGTCCTGGCTCATATATTGGACTTTTCCCTGATTTTAATATTTCTATTTTTTCTTTATCTACGTCTACACATGTAACTGTATGCCCTATTTCTGATAAGCATACTGCTGTTACTAAACCTACGTATCCCGTTCCCGCTACTACTATTTTCATTACTTTTATATAACCTCCTAAACTATTTTATTTATTATTTTTATTTTTTTGAATATAATAGTTATAATCATACTGACAATTAATATAATTATTACAAGTGCTGGTATCTTTATTAATGAATTAATAATAATTGTATTAATTCCCATATTCTTTATTATTCTAAATATAGTAAAAATTGCAATTGACATTACTACTACACTTGGTAACATATTTTCATAAATAAATGTGTCGTTACTTTTTTATATTTATGTCTTGTTCCATTTATTTTTTACCTTTCTTATTTGTTCTATCGCTAATCCGTAGAAGTATTTATATTCATTAGTTTTATGAAATAATAAAATTACCAATAAGTTCGGAACAATCACTACTAGTAACACTCTTATAACAATTTGTAATATATCATTATTCACTTTTATAATTTCACTTATTAAATATGTAATTATTGCTAATATTAATGTAATAATAAAATACTTGCCAGTATCTTTAAAATATTGACTATATTTTTTCTTAAAAAGTTTTCCATAAATAAATTTTGGATAAGTATATATATGTGTTATTAAATTACTGCATATAGTTCCCATAAAAACTCCTGCTAGTCCAAATATTTTTAAAAAAATTATTGAAAATACTATATTTACAATAGATTCTATTATTGGTATTATTCTATCTTCATAAAATATTCCCGCTGCTTCCTTAAAGTTACTAGAACATAATTTAGTTATATACACATAATTATTTATACATAAAACCATTAATACTAATCTAGGCAAAATATATTCTTCTCCTACCCATACTTTTATAAAGCTTTCCATAACTATAAACTCACCAATAGATGAGAACATTGCAAACCAAAAATTAATAAATTGTAGTTTTCTAAATACATCATAATTTTTTTCTGCATTACTAGTAACTAATAAATTTCCTATACTTGCTTTAAATGAGCTAAAAATTTGATTTACTATAGTACTTATTGCATTAATTATCATATAGTAATTAGAATATATTCCTACAGTTGCTACACCTAAGAAAGATGAAATTATTATATTATCCGTACCTGCTACTAAAAAAACGCCTATCTTGTGTACAATTAATCCTTTTACTTTTTTTATAATTTCATTTAATGTTATTTTATCTATTTTCTTAATATCTTTATCTAGTAAAAATGAATATTGCTTATTTACTACAATAGTTATTACAATATTTTCTAACAGTCTCATTAATATTTTAAATGATAAATATAAAATATAATTTTTAGTTGTTAACAATATAATTATTTGTATTGCATTTAAAATAAATAAATATAATATATGTATAATATCTATAATATAATTTCTTTGGTTAGCATATAACATAGAACGTTTATATGTTAACAAATATGAACATACTGTATCTATGATAAATAACAAATATATTATAAGTATTGTCGATTCTTGTATAGTAGTTTCTCCTACTATTATTTTTAAAAATGGTATTATCAATAAACCTATCACAGAAATAATTATAGCTATAACTCTATAGCATCTTTTGTAGAAACTCATTAATGTCTTTACTGTTTCTTTATCTTTTTCAGCAATTGGCTTATATAAATTATAGACAATTGCTGAACCTATTCCTAATTCTACTACTGCAAGCATAGATACAATATTGCTAAACAACCCATTAATTCCTAAGTATTCTGAGCCTAACGTTCTAACAAATATTGCTTGTGATATAAAGCCAAGCAACATACTTACAAAGTGCGAACTTAATGAACTTAGCATGTTTTTTAATGCATATGTAGTCCTCACAAACTCTCATCTCCTATTTTACCTATTATTGAATTTTGGTAATTTTTATCATTATCTAACTGTCTAGTGTTATCCATTCCTCCAGCTTCATTCACATATTTCCCTGGTATTGCTATCTTTTTTGTTGCTTGTTTTAAGTACCATTCATATTCTATATCAATATGCCCTATATCTATAGCTTGATATCCTAGTTGTGTTAAATCATAAGCTAATATAGTAGCAGTTGGCCCCAGTGCTATAATTATTAATTTATCTTTATCTATTTTCTTAGCTTCTTCTAAGATTTTTTGATACTTATTGAAAGCATTTTTAGAAGGTGCAAGTATTCTCTCTATCATTTTGCAATTTTTGAATAAATCATTTCCTACTCCTAATTTTGTGTCTTTACCTTCTATTATTACAATTTCTTTTTTCTCCCATATTTTTTTTAGATTTTCTATTTTATCTTTCGTCTTTGACTTGTCATTATATTCAATATACCATCGCGTAAAATTTGTATTTCCATAAATATATCTCTTGTTTAAATATTTAACTACTTCTTTCCCATGCCATCTAACAAAATTTCTCCAAAACAGTTGTGAATCTTCTGTATACTCGTCTACTTTATTTAATCCTTCAGGAATACAAATTAGCATCTTATCATCACTTGTACTTTGAAGTATCTGAGCTAGTCTGTCCGCTAGTTCTTTAGAATAATTCTGGAATGACTCTTGTTTAACTCCCAAAATCCACTTAAATTCTCCATCTCCAAATCTAACTATAGACTTTTTATCACGTATTATTTTTTTTATAGTTTCTTCATCATTCAAAATATTCAATTTGTTTTTACTTACAAATTTTTTATATTCAATGTTTATATATAAATTTCGTACACTTTTTGGCATTAATTTTTTAATATTCATTTTTCCCTCTTTATTACTTTTAAATATAAATTTGGAAATGTAAATTTATACATTCCTAACATTGTTTTTTTGTTAAAAGGTTTTAATTTTAACATATTATTTAACTCTTGCCTTGCTTCTTTTTTCATATTATTAACTATATATAGTGTTAATAATTGTTTTGAAAAGTTATATTCTACATTTTTTATTTGATTTTTCGTTATTTTATCATAATATTTTCTACACCATGCTCTATAGTTATTCATTCCTATAATATTACTTTTTTTAGTTCCACTTATTCCGTTATTACTATCATGCCAATTAAAAATAACTAAATTTTCCGGAACTTTATAAACATTATATCCTGCTGCTATAACTTTTAATAATACTATAGAGTCTTGTTTACATGGACTATCTTCAAAATATCCTACTTCTTCTAAAACTTTTTTTGGCATAAACCAAAAAGATGTTGGAGCTATACATTCTATCATTTGTTGATAAATTAAACTCTCGTTATAATTTATATTTTTTTCATTACAAAAAATTAATCCTACTTTTTCGTTTTCATGTTGTTTATACAATTTATATTGCTTTTCTATTTTATCTTTCCTATATTCATCATCATCATCTAAAAACGCTATATATTTACCTTTTGCTTTATATATACCTTCGTTTCTTGCTAACGCTCCACCAAGATTTTTAGTATTTGGTATGTATATTATATTAGGATATTTTTTTACAATTTTCTCTGTTTTTTCTCTTTCTTCTGGTATATTTGCATTATCATCTACAACAATAATTTCTATATTTTTATATGTTTGATTTAATACACTTTTTATAGTTCTTTCTATTACATTAGACCTTTTATATGTTGTTATAATAACTGTTACTAATTCTTGCATTTTTATTTCCTTTCTCTTTTACTCTACGTATCCTATTCCATCCTCTAAATCTTTTTTCATCTTTTCTTTCATTTCTTTAGTAATTTTTTTATTTCTAAGTGTATATTCTTCACTATATACTGGTCTTTTTTTCATGTATTCTCTATTCTTTTGAATATAATTATCATAAGTATCTATTACTTTAGTTGGATTTCCGCGCAACTACTGTATTGCTTAATATGTTTTTGTTTACTAATGAATTAGCTCCAATTATTACATTATCTCCGATTATTACATTTGGCAATATTGTGGTATTTGCACCAATAAAAACATTATTTCCTATTTTTACCTTTCCTATCTTTGTATAACCTAACTCTCTTTTTGTACTCGCATCATGTGCTAAAATATGTACTCTCGGCGCCAACGTTACATTGTCTCCAATCTCTATTAGCCAGCAATGTGAATTATCTATTATTGTTCCTCTTTGCATATTAAAATTTTTTCCAACTATTAATCCATTTTTTATTAATTCTTCTAGATTTTCTTCTTTTATCAATTTATTTCTTAATTTTTTTATTGTCTTTAGCATTTCTCTTTACCTCTTTTCCTATTATATATATAGTTGCTGGTATATACATTATAATATATAATAAAGGATTACAAAAGTTGTTATAAGCATTTTCTATTTTATTTTTTTTGCACCATTCTATATACAAAACTGTCCACTTTATTTTTCTTCGTATTGTTAAAGAATACTTTACTCCTGAATTTAAAGCATACGCATAGCCTATAGGATTCTCCTTTTTCAATTTTTTAGCATTGACAGTATATCCATCCTCTAAATAATCACAGTAATATAATTTATCTCTATTTATTAGCATTTTATACTTAGAATCTATAATATCAAATACTACATTTTCATAAATGAATTTTTCTCCCTCTATTTTAGGAAATAAAAATTTTTTTAATACTTCTGTCTTATACAACCTCAAAGTATCTCCTTTGAATCCAAACTTTTGATATAATTCTAACCCGCTTGCATATTCTATATCTTTTGGCATTTCTGTTCCAATAACTTTATTGCTTTTAGGTATCCATCTATTTCCAATTATTCCACTTATGTTTTTATTTTCTTTTATTTTTTCTATTTCTTTATTTAATATTTCTATTGCATTTTCACTTAAAAAATCGTCTGAATCTAATATTAATAAAAATTCAGTATTACAGTTTTCTACTGCTGTATTATGTGCAATATGTTTTCCTTGATTTTCTTGTTTTATATATTTTATATCTATTTTATTTTCTTTTTGCCATTCGCTTACTAATTGTTGTGTATTGTCAGTAGATCCATCATCTATAATAAGCCATATAAATTCTTTATTTGTTTGTTCTAATAAACTTTTATAAGCTTGTCCTAAAATATATGCTCTATTATACGTTGGTGTAAATATCGTTATTTTTTTCATAATATTCCCTTTCAATCATATATTTAACTTTGTTTTTAAAATAAAATTAAAAGAATCTTCATTAACCTCTTCTGGTAATTCTTCTTTACTATATGCTATACAAGATAAAATCATAAAAAACATATATACATCTGACCATATTAAATTTGTTTCATAATAGCTTATTACTAGCATTCCAATTATTCCTGCAATAGCAATTCTATTGCTTTTTGAATTTGACTTTTCTTGCATTCGCCATATAAATCTAATAAATAGTGGCAAAAATATCACAAAATTCAATGCACCATATATCATATAAATAGCAAATAAAGAATTATGTACATTTAAAGAAGAGTTTGTACTTTTAGTTCTAAAATTAGATCCTATTCCATATAGTTCTTTTCCTTCAAATTCATCCATCATTTTACTCCATATTTCTTGTCGTCCTGAATAAAACTTTTTATTTCCAGACCCCAAGTCTATTTCAACATTATTCTTCCACATTCCTACATATATGTATGGAAAAAGTACTGCTCCTAATATAATTATTAATGTTATGCTTTTAAATATTTTTTTATTCTTAATTATAAATGGGAATATCATAAGTATGAGGAAAACTATTAATCCCATTAATGATGCTCTTGATTCAGAAAAATATATTCTTACTACATTTATTATTGCTATCAATAGCATTATTACTTTTATAATTAAATTTTTTTTCTCTACATTTTCGTATAATATAAATATAAATACTGTCATGGCAAATCCTAAATATCCAATACTATTAGTATTGTAATTTGATTTATCTGCAATCAGAAATAATATATTTCCAATAAATATTATGGCAGAACTAGTTATAATAAATCTTTTTCTTATATTAACTTTATCCGCATATAAAAGTATAATATATAAGTTAATCATAGTTGTTAAGCTTCCGAATCCGGTATCATTTATTAAAGCCCCGCCTATTGAGTTTACTATCATTATACCTATAAGAAATAAAAATTTCGAGTCATATTTTTTAACATTTATAACAAATAATAATATTCCTACAGTAAAATTTATAATCATACTATAACTTCCGATTATTCTTGATATTGTAGGTACTGCACACAACATTATAGCATATATAACATATAGCAATAATAATATCTCTTGCATATTATATTTTTGTTTATTCATCTTTTTTATTCTTCACTTTCTAATAATTTATTTTTTAATCTTTTTGATTCAGCCTCCCAAGTATATTGTTGTATGTCATTTATATACTTATAGTTTTTTCTACAATTTATCATTTTTTTTATTTTGTTGCATATTTCTTCAACATCTTCATTTTTATTTATTAACATATTTTCTTCAATATTATCAATAATAGATAAAGCTCCTATATTTTCAGTTATCAATATTTTGCAGCCTGTTTCTATAGCTTCTATAATAGCTAATCCAAAAGTTTCAAAATAGCTATTTTGAATATATAAGTCTGCCTCATACATTTTATTCAATACTTCTTCATGAGATAAATTTTCATAGTATTCCACAAAGTTGTATTTTTTTATTTTTTCTCCTTCTGTACTTAATTCTCCTATAACTATATATTTAATTTCAAAATCTTTTATCTTACTAATTGCTTTACATACAGTCAAATTATTTTTATTTTTCTTTCCTCCTCCAGTAGAAATTATTGTATATGTTTTCTCATTATCTTCTCTTTTTTTTATTGGTTTTTCTAAAATTTCTATTCCATTATTAACAAATTCAAATTTATTTGCAATATCTTTTCTTTCATTTTTCATATATTCACAAAATTTTTCTGAAACACAAATAATCTTATCTGAAATTGATATCATTTCTTCTTCGACATTTCTTAATATTCTCTTGTCTTCTGGAACTTCATTTAAATAATATTCTACTTTATTATATCCATGCATTAAATATACAACTTTTTTATTTAATTTTTTAGTTAATTTAGCTGCCTTAATATGAAATTTTGATAAACATGATATTAATAATACATCACTTCTAAAAATGTTAAAAATAAAATGTAAAGGTCTAATTACTTTACTGTTTGTTTTACAAACATAAGCATCTTCTTGCATATAAGGATAATAATTTTTATTAACTATAGCAGGACCTGTATTTGAACAAAAATCCCCCATGAAATAGATTCTCTTTTTTAATGATTTTCTATACTGATTAGCGCCTTTGAACATATATTTAATTGCATCTAATGGTTTTACTACATCTGCATATAAATTCGTTTTCCTGATAGCAAATTGCAAAATTAATAGAGGATATAAATTCTTCGACATTTCATAATATGCTGCACCTCTCACATTGAAGTTATACTCATTATATCCCCTAAACCATGAAGAATTATTTTCTTGTGTAGTTGCTATTGTTATTGGTATATAATATATCTTTAATCCTGCTTTTAAGCAATCTGCCAAAAATATATTTTCCTCTCCCATATATAATTCTGAACCCGCTCCAAATCTTTCTTTAAATTTAATACTTTTTTCAACAATTGACTTTCTTTTAAATGTTATTTGAGATGATTTTATTTGCATGCTTTTCAAGAAATTTATTTTCCCTTCTTTTCTCCTAGGTCTGTTAATGTTTTTATCTACATTATCCAAATAAAATGCTATTACATCTGCATCAGGGTATTTTCTGTACCCTTCTTTAATTATTTCTTCATAATTATCTTCATATCTTATATCGTCATCAGATATTGCACAAATATCAGCTCTACTATTTTTTATCGCTTTATTTCTACTTCTACTTAAACCTTTTTCCTGATACGAATATAACCTATGTTTTCCTTCAGTGATATCTTCTAATGTAATATTTTCAGTTTGATTAATTATTACAGAAGATTTTGTATTACTTTTTTTTATTAACTCTTTTTGCTCTCTTAGATTCATTGTCGAAATTAATACTTCTACATTCATATTTTCTCATTCCTTAAATTTTTATTATTAATACAATATTTTATATAAATTATAACTTTTACAAATTTTTGTATTCTGTATTTTTCTTTTTTATTACAATCTCCATAAATTTATATTTTCTTTTTTTGCTTCCTCTTTATCTACTATTTGTTTTATATCAAATATTAAATCACAATTTTCTTTTAGCATTTTCTTATATTCTTGTATACTTATTGCCTTATATTCATCATGCGCCACTGCTAATATTATGGCATCTACTTTTTCATTATTTGGATTTGTATCTATATCTATTCCATATTCTCTTTTTATCTCTTCTATATTCATATATGGATCTTTTTCATATACTTTAATTCCAAATTCTTGTAATTCCTTAATAATGTCCATAACTTTAGAATTTCTTAAGTCCGGTACATTTTCTTTAAATGTTACTCCTAGAATTAATACCTTTGCGTTTTTTACTACTCTCCCTTCTTTTATTAGTTCTTTTACTAGATTGTCTGCTATAAATTTTCCCATTCCATCATTTACTCTTCTACTTGCTAATATTAATTCGGATAAGTGTCCCATTTCTTCTGATTTATATGTTAAATAGAATGGATCTACTCCTATACAATGACCACCTACAAGCCCTGGTCTAAAATTCAAGAAATTCCATTTACTTCCCGCCGCATCCAAAACTTCATTTGTATCTATACCTATTTTATTAAAAATCACTGCCAATTCATTAACAAAAGCAATATTTATATCTCTTTGAGAATTTTCAATTACTTTTGCTGCTTCTGCTACTTTTATAGAAGATGCCCTATAAACGCCATTCTTTAAAACTGATTCATATAATGTTGCTACTTTTTCTAACGTTTCTTTATCCATTCCTGAAACAATTTTAGTAATAGTCTCAAATCTATGTACTTTATCTCCTGGATTAATTCTTTCTGGAGAATATGCTATCTTAAAGTCTTTTCCACACTTCATTCCTGAGTTTTTCTCTAATATTGGCATACATATTTCCTCTGTTAATCCTGGATATACTGTTGATTCATATATTACTATAGCTCCTTTTTTTAAATTTCTGCCTACAATCTCAGATGATTTTTCTACTGGTTCAAGATTTGGTTTATTATGCTTATCTATTGGTGTAGGAACAGCTATTATTATAAAATCTGCTTCATTTATTGCCCTTTCGTCTCCTGTAAAATGAATTGTAGAATTCAATATTTCTGCATCACCTACTTCTCCTGTAACATCTTTACCATTTTTATATTTCTGTATTTTTGATTCGTTAATGTCAAAGCCTATAACTTTATATTTCTTTGCAAAACTAATTGCAAGTGGTAGTCCAACATATCCTAATCCAACTACTCCTATTATATGCTCATCTTTTACTAGATTGTCCATCTTATTTTTCCTCCTCTTTTTATACTCTTCTTTTTATTGCATTTAGTACATAGCATGAAAAAAAGTATGCACTTTTAAATATAGATAATTTTTCTACATTTCTATATAAGTTCCATGTTCTTTTTAAGGCCTTTATTTTATTAGATGACAATGTATTATTTGTTCTTCTATACAGAAATAAGCATTCATCCAACCCATAAGCTTCATTTCCGGCCTTTAAAATTTTCCACCAAGTCGCAGTATCCTGACCCCTTCTGATATTTGGCATTTTTATTAAGTCTTTTCCTAATTTTTCGACATCTAGAACTACTGCACATGTAGAAATTGTAGTATTTTTTAAAGCCTGCCTATAATTTATCTTATGTGGAACATGTACTACTTTTCCAGTTCCTATGCCTTTTTCGTTTGCAAATTCATATCCTGAAAAAGTAAATGCATAATTATTCTGTTTCATAAAATTAATTTGTTTTTCTAATTTTTCTCTAATCCATAAATCATCAGCATCTAAAAATGCTACATATTTTCCTCCTGCTTGTTTTATACCTTCATTTCTAGCTATCGCAGCTCCTGAATTTTCTTTTAAGTCAATCAATTTTATTCTTTCATCTTCTTCATATTCTTGAATTATTTTTTTACTATTATCTGTTGAGCAATCATTAACAAGTAATAATTCCCAATTTGTATAAGTTTGTTGTTTTACAGTATTTATTGTCTCTCTAATAAATTTTTCACTATTATATACTGGAACTACGATACTTACTAAATCCTCTTTCATTTTCTTAATTTGCCTTTCTGTTTATTTTTAATATAAATTATTTATAGAAGTTATATACTTTTAATTCTGCTTTTTATAGCCGGTATCACAATTATACAACTTCCTTATATGTATTAGCATTTCCATTAACAGTTTGTGCTTTCAATTCGTTAATTTCTTCCTTTATACCTTGTTCAGATATTTCTGCATCATCCTTAGAAAAAACTGTTTTTATAGTTTCAAAGACTAGCTTTAAATCTAACTTGAAACTAATATTATCAACATATTGCAAATCATAATTTATTTTTGTAAAAATATCAATTCCATTTCTGCCTCTTACTTGTGCTAAGCCTGAAATTCCTGGTAGTACGTCTACTCTTCTTTTTTGTTCACTTGTAAACCACTCATAATAATCTGGTATCCATGGTCTTGGTCCAATAAAACTCATTTCGCCTTTTATTATATTAAATAATTGTGGTAATTCATCTAAACTTGTCTTTCTTATAACTTTTCCAACTTTGGTTACCATCTGCTCATGTGTTAAATTACTATGTAATTCTTCTCTCGATGTTTTCATTGAACGAAATTTATATACATTGAATTCTTTTAAGCCTTTACCTATTCTCTTAGATTTATATATAACTGGACCTCCATCTTCTATCTTTATACAAATAGCAACAATTATCATAGGTATAGCAAAAATTACAATTAATACTAATGCTAATAAGAAATCAAATATTCTCTTTACCCCTTTGTACATTATAATTTCCCCTCTATTCATAATTTTTTATGTTACTTAATTATAAACATATTAATTGTACCATTATGAGGTTATAAATTCAATAGTATTTTTGCATTTTTTGTATTTTTTTGTTGGATATTGATAATAGGTTTGCATAATTAGTACGAATTTTAAGGCTTTCCGATTTGTTTCCAAAAAAATTAAGGCAAAAAACTACAAAGTTTTCTACCTCTGTTATTGGATTTTAATTATTTTATTGATAATCTATTTTTTTGTTTATCTATTTTCCATAACCTGTTTTATCGACAATGCTTTGGCTAATCTGCTTTACTGTTTCTGAAGGTGTATAATCTGTTTCTCCAAAGACTTCTTCATGTAATTGCTTAACATTACTTTCTAAAGTTATTGGAACACCATACCACCTGTCTAAAGTTATTCCTTGTGTATTGTATGGCCAGCCTATACTATCAGCTACTTTAATTGACGTTAAACTTGGTATCATACTAAATACATCACTTGCACTTATATTTGTATATATTTTTGGCAATACAAAATCTATAAAACTATTTAATCTACTTATATCAAATGTTTTAATTTTGTTCATAACTGCTGTAAGAACATCTCTCATTCTTTCTGTTCTTTTGTAATCCCCACCTGTTGCATATCTAATTCTTGAATATGCTAATGCTTGTTCTCCTGTCAAATTATATGTTCCAGCTTTACTTATTCCCGAAATATGTGAAACTTCTTCTTGAGTTATATTCATTGAAATTCCACCGATATTATCTACTATTTCTTTTACTGCATCAAAATTTACTGTTACAAACTCCTTTATGTTTAAGTCTAAATTTGTATTTAATGTTTTTATTGCTAGTGGTACTTCTCCATAAGAATATGCATGTGTTATTTTATCTAGCCCATGTCCTTCTATATTTACATAAGTATCTCTGTAAACAGATATTAGCTTTACTTCTTTTGTTGTATTGTTTAAACTTGCAATAATAATACAATCACTTCTATTTCCTCTGCTGTATGAATCTTGCCTTGAATCAATTCCAAATAGAGCTATATTTCTATATTCTGCTAAGTTCTGCTCAACTTCTGAGGCAACACTTAATTCTTCTTCGTCAATATCTACTTGTTGCATTTTTGAGAATTTATCATTAATAACCCATACTATACTTCCTATTATTATAGCTAACAGTATTAGTAAAACTAAAACAATAATTCCAAATGCTTTTAGACCTCTTCTTTTATTCTTTTTTCCTCCTTTTATTTTCCTTTCTTTTTTACTTGAAATTTCTTCCTTATTATTTTCATTATTTTCTATTTCATGTTCTCCTGACATTTTTTCTTTCACCTCATTTTATAAATATAATAAATTCATTTTTATTATATCATTAACCAATATTAAATTCCATATTTTTAATTTATAATTTATGTAACAAGCCGAGAAGATTACGAAAGAAAACATACTTTCCCCTTTGACCTCTGAACTGTTATGGAGCAAGCCAATAAGATTGTAAAAAACATACTTCTGCTTTAATATCTGGTCTGTTGTTTTTTTACTTTTAATTGTCTCTTATTTATTAATGAAATAATTTTTTATATAATTTTCCGATTTAAAAACTTTAATATAAATTTGACCAAAACAAAAATGTGAAACATTTTCATAAATTTTTATTAACTTTGTTTCACATATTTGCATTGGCCTTTCATCAACAGCATAAATTTTTAATTAATCTTTTTTGGTTTTATAAGCATCAATTGTTGACGTTGGTCCTTTTTTACCTTTTTCTACCAATCGTATTTCTATTGCTTCTAATCTATAACTATACCCTGAACTTCCTGCTGAATTTCCGTTTTTTGCCCAACCAAGCCATCCAAATTCTTGTGCTTGCACTCTGTAATATACATCATATTTCTTTTCCATTTCTCCTGTCAATTTTATTCTTATTGCCTCTAGTCTATATGATTTTCCTGTTGTCCCTGCTATTTGACCATTTCCTTTCCAATCTTGCCATCCTTCTTCTTGCACATGCGTTTGATATGCTATTCCTCCTCCGATGCTGTTTTCTAGTTCTATCTTTATTCCTTCTAGTCTTAAGCTTTTTCCTACTGTTCCTGATGGCTCACCTTCTCTCACAAAGTCTTGCCAACCTTCATTTTGTACATGTGTTGCATATTTTACTCTTGGTGGTGATTTATGAAATGAATTTGCCGTACTTCCTGGGGCAGCTCCACCTTTTTTTACTAATTTTATTTGTATTCCCTCTAATCTATAGCTATATCCAGACGTTCCTGATGCCTCTCCATTTTTTGCCCATCCTAGCCATCCAAATTCTTGTGCATGTACTCTATAATATATATCAAACTTATTAGCTGCATCTCCTGTAAGTTTTATTTTTATTGCTTCTAGCCTTAAGCTCTTTCCTGACGTTCCTGACATATCTCCATTGTTTTTCCATTCTTGCCAACCTTCGTTTTGTACATGTGTACTATATGTTACTCCTCCACTTAGTTGGTTTCCATTTACTTTAATTTTTATTCCTTCTAATCTTAAGCCTTTTCCCGTTGTTCCTGCTGTTTCTCCATCAGAACTCCAATCCTGCCAACCTTCTTCTTGTACATGTGTTGTATATTGAACAGAATATTCTTTAGCTTCTACTGTCATAGTTACTTTTACAAGTTCTCTTCCTGATAACGTTTTTACATGTAAATAAGTTTTTCCTGGTCCTACTCCTATTACCTTTTTAGTACTATCATCATATTTTACAATGCTCGCATCATCTATTGCTACTTTATATCTTGTATCTGTTGCATTATATGGTGTAAAAAGTATTGAAACTTTTTTTTCTTGACCTTGATTTAATGAACATGTATATTCATTACCACCTGAAACACTCCAATTATCAAAAAATGCCGTTGCACTTGTTGCTTCTATTGGATTTGCAAAAAAGAAATCTGTTGTATATTTTATTTTTCTCTTATTGAAATTTTCATCATATAATCCATCATATAATTCAACAGTAACTTTCTTCCCTGCTACTATTTTTTTAGAATTTTCTGTTAATTCTTTTTTTAGTTCTCCTGGAATATAATAACTAATTGTTCTTGTACGTGAATCATATTCCAAATTACTTATTTCGTAGTTTTTACCATTTAGTGTAATTTTTAGTTTTAATTTTGAATTATTTATTTTATATTTACTTTCAGGTATAGTTAAAGACCATTTTGTATCTCCTGCCGTTGCTTTATCTGATTCAACGAGTTCATATTCATCTATTGGAAAATATCCCGGTGTAGGATATGCATAAAATTCATCATTATTCCCTAAATCTGAATTTGTTACATATACAGACATAGCATTATATGAACCGCATAATCCAAAACTTACTTGATTAGCACTTGTGTCAAGCATACTTATCCTATGCCCTACTCCTGAACTTATATTATAGTTATCGTTTATATATCCAACTATTGCTTCTGACATATTTGAATATCCATAAGATACATTTCCTGAATAATTACTTCCAGCTCCTGCTCCTTCCTTTACATCTTGATAAAATGCATCTGACATTCCATCTACTTTGCTAGGATAGTGAGATAGCTCATCATTAATTTCCATTACTAAAGCTGCTCTACCATTTTTATACATCCTGCCTTCATTAATTGTTACTTGATTAATTCCATATAACCACCTATAAAAGTTCAATTTATTTAATCCGTCTTGTTTTACCTGTGTTTTTAATGTTCCTTCTCTGAAAGGTGCTGTCAAACTTGGCTCTGTTTGGTACATACTTTGATTGTAATCAAATTTTGTCATTGCTTCTTTATATTTTTGTGAAATTTGTTCTTTTGTATGACTATATGCTGTATGTTCTGTTGCTACTGTTTCTGTTGTTTTTGTCATTGAAGAAATTGTTTTTTCAAATAGACTTTTATTTTTCGAACTGGATTTATCTCTATATAATACATATAGCTTTCCGTTATATACTTGTACAGCTTCTATTTCTTTATTTGTATTAAAATCCGTTGAAAATCTATATGTTGATGTTACTTCTCTCTTGTTTAAATTATATTCTATTATCAAACTGTCTTTTCCTAAAATATATAAATTACCATTATAAAAACTTCCTCTTTTTCTATTCTCATATAAAGGTGCTTCTGAATCAAATATATAACTACATCTAACAGACGTATAACCGGTTGGCATCTGCAGAATAATTTAGACTAAACACATTTCCATAATCATTAAATGCAAATGTGCCTTCGCTGTTAAATCTTAATGGCAAATAAAAGTTATTGTTTTCATAATATAATATTTCATTATTAAAATGTTGTCCTTGTAATGTTCCTGTATATCTTGAAAATTTACCATTATTTATTATTAAATATCCACCTGTTCCATATAAAATACTTCCTGTACTTATTTTAATTCCTAATACTTTTCCATTTGGAGTAATTCCAGTTATTACCATAGAAACATCTGCTTCATTGGTAGTTTTATCCAAAAATTGTCCATTTTTATTATATGAAGTAATTGTAGCTTTTCCTGTTTTAAAAAAGAAATTCTGATTTTTATCAACAGCAAAATCATGATTACGATAACTTGCATCATCTACTGCAAATTCTTTATCAAATACTTTCTTTTTTTGTATTACATCATATCCTTGTATATGATATGGATTTGTCTTACTTGAATCATTTACCATCACATATACAATATTACCTTGTACAAAATAATTAGATAGTGCCCATTTTTCAAAATCACATATTTTTTCTGTTTTCTTTGTTAATAATGAAAGTTTTTCAATATATGTAGCGTGATAACGATATATTGCTGATGGATCACTTTCAATAGAAAATGTTGATACTATTCCATCCATTCCAGAATCTAATTCTGTTGTTGTTTCTGTAGAAAACGTTGTTACTTTTGCTTTTGTTCTTAATTTTATTTCACTTTCTATATTATTATTTTCTAAATTTTCATCTTTTTTAACTTCTTCTGTTTTTGTTTCTATTTTTTCATTTTCTTGTATTCTTTTAAGTAGTTCTTCTTGTTCTTTTAATTCTTTTTCTGTTCCATAAAATATTGTTCCGTCATCATTTTTCTTTAATATCTTTTTATCTTCATTACTGGTAATATTTCCATCTTCTTGTGTACCTATTTTTTTGTTTTCTACTTCTAATTTTTCTGTTTTTATCTCTTGATTTTCAACATCATCTGTTGCTAATACTTGATAAGGTATTAATAATGATATCAATATTATGAGAAATAATATAAATTTGCTTTTATTATTCATATTTAATCACATTCCTTCCTAAAGGCACAAATCAATACTATTGATTTTATTTAGATTTATAAGCATCAATTGTTGATGTTGGTCCTTTTTTACCTTTTTCTACCAATCGTATTTCTATTGCTTCTAATCTATAACTATACCCTGAACTTCCTGCTGAATTTCCGTTTTTTGCCCAACCAAGCCATCCAAATTCTTGTGCTTGCACTCTGTAATATACATCATATTTCTTTTCCATTTCTCCTGTCAATTTTATTCTTATTGCCTCTAGTCTATATGATTTTCCTGTTGTCCCTGCTATTTGACCATTTCCTTTCCAATCTTGCCATCCTTCTTCTTGCACATGCGTTTGATATGCTATTCCTCCTCCGATGCTGTTTTCTAGTTCTATCTTTATTCCTTCTAGTCTTAAGCTTTTTCCTACTGTTCCTGATGGCTCACCTTCTCTCACAAAGTCTTGCCAACCTTCATTTTGTACATGTGTTGCATATTTTACTCTTGGTGGTGATTTATGAAATGAATTTGCCGTACTTCCTGGTGTAGCTCCACCTTTTTTTACTAATTTTATTTGTATTCCCTCTAATCTATAGCTATATCCGGATGTTCCTGCTTCTTCACCATTTTTTGCCCAGCCTAACCAACCAAATTCTTGTGCATGTACTCTATAATATATATCATATTTTTCAGATATTTCTCCTGTTAACATTATTTTAATTGCTTCTAATCTTAATGATTTTCCACTAGTTCCTGACATTGTATTATTACTTACAAAATCTTGCCACCCTTCATTTTGTACATGTGTACTATATTTAACACTACCTGATAATATCGTGTTATCTATTTTTATTTTAATACCTTCTAGCCTTAAACTTTTTCCGTTCTGTTCCAGCTACTTCTCCATTTTTTACATATTCTTGCCATCCTTCATTTTGTACATGTGTTGTATAAGAAATATCTGCATAATTTATGTCGCTACTTTTAACAATTAATTTATATGAGCCTGAAACTCCACTTTTAGTTGTTGCTGAAATTGTTGTTGTTCCTACACTAATTGCTTTTATTTTTCCACTGCTATCTACTGTTGCTACATTTGGATTACTACTTTTCCATGTAAGAGTTTTATCTTCTGTTGCTGAATACGGCAATATTGTAGGTGTTATTGTAAATGAATTTCCTACATCAGTACTATATTTTATGCCACTAAATTTCACACTTTTTATTTTTGACTTTACAGTTACCACACAAGATGCTGTTTTTCCATTAGAACTAGTTGCTGTAATCGTTACAGTTCCAGCATTATGAGCTTGTATCTCACTTATATAACTTTCATAGCCATTAATTGAATATGCTGCCCCAATTACTACGTTACTCGTTGACCATTTTATCGTTTTATCTGCTGTTGTATCTTCTGGATAAAATTTCACTTCTAATTTAGGTTTTTCACTAATATCCATTTCCAATGTTGCTGGTAGACTTATTGATTTTATTGGTTTTTCCACTTGTATTTTATATATTTTAACAATATCTAAAAGCTCTATCTCCAATTGTGCACTTCCTGTCCCTACTGCTTTTAGCAATCCATTTTTATCAATTGTAAATACATTTGTATTAGAACTTTTGAATGTAACATCTGTTGGAGCTATTGTTGTTGATAAATTCCAACCTTCATTTGCAATTTTAGGTTTTACATTAAATGTTTCACCAACATTATATGTATTTGTATAATCACTTAAATTTGCTGAAATTCTTTTTACTAAATCTACATATATTTTTTCTTTTACTGCCTCTTCTTTCGTAACTCCTGGATTAACTGTACCTACTGGTTTACAATCATCAAAAATTTGAACCCAGAAATACATTCCGTCTGAAGATTTATAGCACCCAACACCTATTGATTTGAAAGATGATTGTAAAATGTTTCCTTTATGTCCAGGTGACTTCATCCAACCATTTACAACCTCTTTTGCTGAATCATAAGCTGTTGCTATATTTTCTCCTCTTGATATTGTTATACCTGGTCCACTTAGACTTTCTCTTCCTTCTGGAATTACTGTTGAGAATTCTGAACCTACTGGTCTTGTATGTTCATAGTATAAGCTTAGTTCTCTTGCTCTTTTCATAGCTGCTTCTGTTAATTGCTCATCAAGAGATAGCTTTTCGACTCCATTAGCTACTCTTTGTTCATTTGCTAAATTTGCAACTTCTATTGCTTGTGTATAATCAAAACTTCCTGTTATTGTAAGCTCTATTGCCTTTACATATCCTCCATCACCATCTTCAATAAGTCCAGCTGGTATTGTATAATTTTTAAAATTATTACAATATAAATAGAAAGATTTTTCTATTCTTTTTACCGAACGTGGAATGTCTAAAGAAGTTATTCCATTACATCTATATAAAGTCATGTGACCTAGTACTTCTAGTTTTTTTGGTAGAAGTACAGTTGTTAGTTTATCACAATTACTAATACTTGATATATATGTTTCTTTGATATTTGCATTAGATAAGTCCACTTTTTGTAAGTTTTCACATTCATTTACAAAATATGACGGCAATCTTTCTAATGTCATGTTTCCTGTTACATTTGTTAAACTACTGCATCCTTCAATTGCAGTTGAGCCCATAGTTGTTATGCTACTTGGCAATGTCAATGTTTTTAATGCTGGTAAATAGCTAAATGCAAATGATTCTACTGCAGTTACAGAACTTGGTATATTTATTTGTTGCAAATATGTAGATTTTCTAAATCCAAGTTCTCCTATCGTTTTTACTGTACTCGGTATTGTATAGCTTGTATTTGTTTTAGCCATTGGATAACAAATCAATTTTGTTATATTCTTATCAAACAAAACTCCATTTACTGACTTGAATGTTGTAGAACTACTTTCTACATTTATTGTTTTTAAATTCATACAATCATAAAACACATAATCTCCTATTGTTTTTACACTTGCAGGAATTGTAATTGTAGTGATTGCAGTTTCATCAAACGCATAAGTTTCTATTATTTGTACCTTATTTCCAATTGTAATACTTGTTAATTTTGTACATCTAGTAAAAGCTCCTTCTCCTATTTTAGTAACTGTATTTGGAATTACAACACTTGTAATGCTTTCATTTTCATAAAATGCTGCTTTTCCTATACTTGTTACAGTTTTTCCAGCTATTGAACTTGGAATAGATATTGCTGTACCTGTCCCATTGTAGCCTGTTATTTCTATTGTACCATCTGACAATGTGCTATATTCATATTCGCTCATATTAGCTACATTAGCTGACATTATTGATATTGATTTTTTTAGATTGTTATATTGTTTTATTCCATTTTCATAAGCATTTATCTCTTTTTTTATTACTTGTGATTTTGAAATATCTTCTTTATTTATTTCCGAATCTGCTTGTACATTTATTATAATGCCAAGTATAAGAAAGATTAAAGTTAATAATAAGAATGTTTTACTTATTTTTTTCATATAAAAATTCATTCCTTTTCTACAATTATTTTATTGTATTAAAAATAAAAAGTAGCACCAAATACTTTTTTGCTGTGCTACTTTTCCCCTAAAATTATTTGGTTCTATACGCTGTTCCATTTCCGGTTGGAGCTTTTTGACCTTTTTCTACTAATCTTATTTCTATTCCTTCTAATCTGTAACTATATCCTGATGTTCCTGCGGAATTACCATTTTTAGCCCAACCAAGCCATCCAAAGTTTTGAGCATATACTCGATAATATACATCATATTGACTAGCTACTCTTCCTGTTAATCTGATTCTTATAGCTTCCATTCTTAGCGATTTTCCTTTTGTTCCTCCTAAAGTGTTATCTCCTACCCAATTTTGCCATCCTATATTCTGTACATGTGTTTGATATTGAATTCCTCCTCCAATATTATTATTATCTAAGTATATTTTTATTCCTTCTAATCTTAAGCTTTTACCAGTTGTTCCTGAAAATTGTCCATTTTTTACATAATTTTGCAATCCTATATTTTGTATATATGAAGCATATTTAACTCTTAAGTTTGTTTGCTTTAATATTACAGATGTTGAGCCTGGAGCTGCAGATCCTTTCTTTACTGCTCTTATTTCTATTCCTTCTAACCTATAGCTGTATCCCATACTTCCAGTAGCCTCACCATTTTTAGCCCAATCTAACCATCCAAAATTTTGTAAATATACTCTATAATATATATCATAATATTTAGCTACATTTCCTGTTAATTGTATTTTTATAGCTTCTAGTCTATAAGACTTCCCTGTTGTTCCTGATAAAGCATCATTTGAAACCCAATTTTGCCATCCAATATTTTGTACGTATGTTCTGTATTGAATTCCTCCAGTATAATCATTATCTACTAGTTTAATTTTTATTCCTTCTAATCTATAGCTTTTTCCTGTGCTTCCAGAAAAAGCTCCATTCTTTACATAGTTTTTCCATCCTTCATTTTGTACATGAGTTGAATATCCTACCCCTAAAACATTATTTACGGTAACAGTACATTGTTTGTAAACAGCTGTACCATCTGTTGCTTTAGCTGTTATCGTTGCAGTTCCTTTTCCAATTGCTTTTATATTTCCAGATGCATCTACTGTTGCAACATTTGTATTGCTACTACTCCAACTTACTGTTTTATTAGTAGCATTAGATGGTGAGACTGTAGCAGTTATTTTAGAAGTGTTTCCTTTGTCTAATGTTAGAGTTGTTTTATTTAATGATATTTTAGTAACTGGTACTAATTCAATAAATTTTATTCCATTTTCTTGTGCAAAATATTTTGCGGCTGTTCCTTCATATCCATAAAAAGTCAAGTTGCTTTCTATTCCTTCAAATGCATCAGAACCTATTTCTTGAATCATTTTTGAAAAATATACTGTTCTTAAAGATGTACATCCCTCAAAAACTGATGCATAAGGCCATGAATAACTTATTGACTTCAAATTAGCTGGCATTGTTATTGTTTTCAAGCTTTTACAATTATAAAAAGCTCCCGTTCCTATTGAAGTTATTGTATCAGCCATTACAATATTAGACAATTTCGTACAACCTTCAAACATAGAACTACCTATTTCTGATAATTTTGAAGGTAATGTTATTGAAGTTAAATTTGAACAACCATAAAATGTATCATTTCCCATTGTTGTTATTGTATTAGATAGTGAAACATTAGTTAATGAACTACAATTTTTAAAAAATGAATCTGCTAATCTTGTTGATTTAGCTTGTATATTAGCAGTTTTCAAACTGGTACATCCTTCAAATGCTCCACCATAAGGCCATGAACCTTGAATTTCAGTAACTGTACTAGGTATTGTTATATTTGTTAATGCTGTACAATTCAAAAATGCTCCTGAACCTAAAGTTTTAATATTACTTGGTATTGTGATAGATTTTAAACTTTGACATCCTTCAAACATTGATGAACTGATTTCTTTTATTGAATTTGGAATATTTACATTTGTTAAAGATTTACATCCATCAAAACATTTTTGTTCGATTTTTGTGATTGAATTTGGTAATGATATCGTTTTTAATGCTGTACAATCAGCAAATGCACTAGATTCTATCGTTTTTACTGAGTTTGGTATATTTATAGTAGTTAAACTACTACAGCCTTGAAAAGCTGCATATCCTATTGTTGTCACTGAATTTGGTATTGTCACACTCTTTAGATATGTACAATCATCAAATCCATCTACTTTTGTTACTTTCTTTCCATTTATTGTGCTAGGTATTGTTGCATTAACTATGTATTTTCCATTTGCTACAACTGTTACTGTTCCATCATAATTATCATTATAAGCAATTTCTGAATTATAAGATGTTGCTGCTTTTACATTATTAAATAGCAATTGCAATATTATTAGTATAATAATAATCATAACAGAAAATAAAACTTTCTTTTTCATTTTTTTACCCCCTCTTTAATATTATTATTTCAGTTTTAACACTTGAATTATATCATACCGCTACTTTATTTACAATCTTTTTCCTAAAAAATTCAATAATAATCTTTATGTATTTTCTATTACTGAAAAATGCATAAATACAAGCTATTATTACACCAATTAAATTTAATATAAAATTATTAATATAATATATTATTAAAATTAATAAAATAATAATACCCGCTATTAATAACATTTTATTATCCATTTTCAATGATACATATTTTTTTATATCTTTATATCTATTTAGCATTATAATAAAATATGATGCAAAAGTTGAAATCGATGCTGCATATAATCCTATAAATTTTATAAGAGCTATATTTATAATTATATTTAAAATTGCTGAGATATATGAAGATTTTGCTATTGCTTTAGTATCTTTTTTAGCTATATATATTGCACTTAATAAACTTACCATTACATTACAGCAAGATGCAAGTATCAATATTGGTATTTGATAATATGCCTCACCAAAATTTTCATTTACCATTATTGGAAATACAAATGGCATAAATGCTATAATACCAATACATAGTGCTATAAAAAGTCGCATTATTATGTTTATCATTTTTGAAAAAAACGCATCTCTATCTTTATCATTTACATACAAAGTAGCTGTTTCAGTCCATGTCACATTGACTATTCCAAATATTGTTGCATATACATTTGAAAATTTCTGTGCAGCAGCTAATATTCCGTTTGCACCAGAACCCATTATTGAAGTTACGATTATCCTGTCTGAAGCATTAAAAATCCACCAAGATATGGTGTTTGGTATTAATGGAATTGAAAATTTCCATAATTTTTTTAAAACTACTTTTTTAAATTCTTTAAAACTTATATATTTATATAATTTATCTACCAAAAACACATATATTACACACAATGTATTAGCTATAAAATTAGCCATTAACATTCCATAAGCTCCAAATTTAAAAATAACAATAAACAATATATTAAAAATTATTGTTGATGATGCTATTATAAAATTACCAATTGAATATTTAACATTACTTCCTAATCCTCTTGTTATTTGTAGCATAACAGAAGATAAAGTACATGCTATTACATTAATCAATAAAAATTCTTTGTATTGATTATTTATAAAATTAGAAAATATAAAAAATACCATTGTATATATTATAATTTGTATTATTACTGTATATATCGCTGTACTTATTATTTTCTTCTCTTCACAAAGATTTCCTCTGTTTTCTACTAAATATCTAAATATTGCTTGTTCAATTTGAAAAGAAATAATAGGTACTAATAACATCACTAATGTATTTAATAAATCAACAATCCCATATTCTTCTGTCGATAATAAAGCTGTATATACTGGCAATAAGAAAAATGTTATTACTTGTGTAGATATTTTTCCTATTCCGACTATTGCTGTATTTTTAAATAATTCTTTTTCTCGATTCATATTACTCCTTTATATAAATTGTTTTTTCCATTCTTCAATTTTATCATGATTTATATTAATATTTGTCGTAAATTCTGAATTTATTTTTTGTTCTAATTTTTCTAAATCGTTTTGGTCTAAAGCATTTATATTATATGTTTCTGCCATATCTCTTGCTCTATTATCAATTGCTAAAATAATACTTCTTACTTTTTGTTGCATTGCATAAATTCCAGCATGTAATCTTGTTCCTACATAATCTATATTACCTCTTTGCAATATTTCCTTATAACTTTGTAATGTTGGATTTATTATTTCTATATTGTTAACATTTTTGAATTTTTTAAAATATTCATAATCTTCTGAACCTTGTACCCAAAAATATAACTTTTCATAATTTTTTATTAATGTATCAATAAGAAATTGATCTCTTTCCATATTTTTTTCGTAAAAGGTTAGTGTAAATACAACATCTTTTGATTTTTTTGTTGGTATTTCCTTGCAAAACTCTTCATTAAATCCCCATAAAGTAGGACACCCTGTATTTATCACTTTAAATCCTAATTCTTCTAGGATTTTTTTTGTTCTTTCATCTCTTACTGAATGTATATATTTTTTTGATAATATTTTTTTATAGATTCTTTTTGTATATAAATCCATATATTTTGAGTTCATATTAAATCCGCACCCTATTGCTATACTGTCTTTATAATACTTGATATTAAAATAATTAATATTCCAGTCTGGTGCCAATCTTAATAAACTATTTTTAAAAATATTTGTCCCACATATAAATTTTTTATCAGCATTATCGCATGCTCTAGAAGCCATATTTTTTCTAAAGTTTTGATACAATCTAGCTATAGGTGTATGTGTAGAAAAATGTGTAACAAAATTCCCATTAAGCAAGAAATCCATTTGTTTCGTAATAGCTTCCATGATTATATAATCTCCTAAATTCTGCGTTCCTTCGGCAGGATCAAATAAAACGTAATTTTTCATATTATCTCTTCATATAATATAAATCTATTATATTACTTTCTCCTTTCTCTCAGTTTCTATTTATCGTATTTTTCTATTTTATTTATAATTGTTGATATTTGTTTTCCTAACGCTTCTATTGAATAGTTTTTTTCAAAAAACTCTTTTTCATTTATACTTATTTTTTTGTATAATTCTTCATTTTTATAAAGTTCGTCTATTTTACTTATCAATTGGTCTTTATCTTTTTTTACAATAAATCCATTTATTCCATCTTTTATATAATCTGTTATTGCTGATGATTGTGTGCAAATTATAGGCTTACCTAGTTGCATCGCTTGCAATATTGCTAATTGCCCAGATGATATATTTTCATCTTTTAGTGGAATTATGACTAGGTATGATTGTTCCAGCATTTTATAATAATCCTCATTAAATATATTTTTATAAATTTTTATATTCCCTGTACTTTTCAAATTGCATTCATCTGATAATATCTTTACATTATATTTCGTATTTTTTAGTGATTCGTATAAAAAAACATAATCTCTATTTGATCTACCAGATGATAGAATGTATTTTTCTCCGCTTAAAGTGGTCTCTTTAATATCTATCTTTTCTAATCCTAATGTACAAAATTGAAATTTTTCTCTTGGAATATTAAAAATTTTTGCATAATTTTCACATTCTTGTTCAGAAAAACATACTATTGTATCAATATATTTGCTCTTCACAATATATCTTATAAATTTATAATAAATTTTTCCTAGTATTCCCTTTTTAGGTTTATAAATAAATGTCATTATAACTAATTTATTATATTTTTTACTATGAAATATTTTACAATAAAAAGCATATAATAATCCATAAAATTGTTGCCATGCAATTATATTTTCATACTGTTTTCTATCTATATATATACTAAACGGTAAACTAAAATATTTAAAATATCTATATATTTCTGAAAATTTATTTTTTCTTCTCTTATTGCTGACTGCTTCTATTTCGTCCCATTCTTTTTTTGTTTCTTCTTTCAATGTTTGCTTAAATTCCCAATTATCTTTTTTGGGAAAATCTATTAAAATTACATTTTTATATTTCTTTCTTATATTTGTATTTGAATCTGTATTTAATGCTATACTTATAATAAAAAACATAGATACAGACATAGTATGTAAAAACGCTGACTCAGCTGTACTTGCAACTAATAAATATAAAAATGGTAATAATGCAGTAATATAAACCTCTCTATTTTGCTTATATTTTTTATGTATCTTTTTATAAAGAATTACCAATATTATTACATATATGATAAGACCAATATATCCAAATTCCCCAAGAATAGCAGGCCAAAAATTATCTGAGACAAATTTCGGATCATTTTCGCTTAGCCCATAAGTATTTTCCATTTGATAAATTTTATAAATTGGAGAATAATTTTCTCCTGACAAGTGCGTTCCAAATGTTGCAAATCCGCTTCCTAATGGAAAATGATCTGTAGCTATTTGGAAAGATGTACTTACTAATACAGATCTAGCTGTATTTGGCACCTCTATAAAATAATATAAAATTTGTTGTATTGATAATACTGCTGAAGCTATTAAAATTATAATAATTAATTTAATACTTAAATTTCTATTTTTTTTCACTAGCCAATAATATAAAATAATAAAAATAGCAACTATGGCTAACGCTTTTGCTCTCAATGTTGATGCAATTATAAATAAATTTAATATTATATACAGAAACTTATGTTTCGAATTACTTGTATACATTAAAGTAGCTAAGTTTACTATCATAACAGCTGCTAGTCCAGTTTGATGTCCAAAAAATAATTGTTCTGTTTTTAGCCCATATCGTATTTGTTGAGGGAAAAAACCAAATATATAATCTAATATTATAAGGAAAAATAAGCTAACTGTAATGATTTTTGTATGATTTGCTAATTTTTCATTTTGATATATTTTTATATCTTCAAATATTAATTTAGTTGTATAAAAAGCTAATAAAAATTTAAATACTATTAATATTTCTTGAAATGCTATAAAATTTTTTTGATATTGGAAAGTTATATTTGCAATTATTCCTATTAATATTAGTAATATTACTGCTAGTAATATTATTTCATCTTCTTTTTGTATTCTTATTTTTTGTTTCTTAAATTTATTTTTTAAAATTTTTATTAATATAAGAGGAAAAAATAGTATAGCATAAACTTCATCCCAATATTTTAACCAAGGTATATATTCTTGTAACGCAAATTGAAAAATAAATAAATATAGGCAAACAATAAAAAATATGTATTTAAATTTTACTATCCTATCACAATTTTTATCCCATGGTATTAAATTATCAAAAGCCTTTTTTATTAATTTCATTACTTGCGATTTTCCCTCCTATCTTTTATATAAATCTAATGTTTTATTTACTACATCTACCCAATTATATTTTTGTAATATATAATCTGATATTTCTTCTCTTTTTTCTAATAAATCATTAGAACTCAACATATTTTCTAATTTTTCTTTTAAATCTTGTACATTCCCTTTTTCAAAAGTTATAGCTTTATCTTCTACAACTTGTGTATTTTCCTCTATATTACTTACCAAACATTTATTACCATAGCTCATAGCTTCAAGTAATGATAATGGCATTCCTTCAATATCACTTGGCAAACAGTATAAATAACAATTACTGTATAGTTCTTCTAATTCTTGACCTTGTACAAAACCTGTCATAATTATCCTTTTGTCATCTTTTACCATTTCTTTAATTTTTTCTAAATATTCATTTGTATGGCTTGCTCCTCCTGCTATCACTAATTTCTTATCTGTCTTTAATTGTTTAAATGCTTCTATTAAATAATGAAGTCCTTTTTCTGGTACAATTCTTGCTAAAAATAATATATAATTATTTTTGTCTATACCGTATTTTTCCTTTATTATATTTGATTTTCTTATTTCTGGTTTGTTTACTCCATTTGGAATAAATACTGTATCTCTATTGTATGTGTCTTTAAAGTATTCTTGCACTCCTTTTGATAGTACTATTATTTTATCTGCATATTTAGCAGCCATTTTTTCACCAAATTTTATGTATTTAGTTGCAAATCCACCCCATTTTGACCTTTGCCAATCTAACCCATGTATTGTCACTACAATTTTTTTTCTAAATATTTTTGGTATCCATAACATAGCACAAGGTCCTTCAGCATGATAATGAATTACATCATATTTTTTAAATGCAACTACAATGCTTGCAAAAAAGGAATATAAAAGTGCATCTATTCCTTTTTTATTGATTGTTGGTATTGTTTTTATTTTAACCCCTTTATATTCTTTTAGCTTTTTCTTATCTTTATCAGCATTTTTATCTTGAACATTTTTTCCTTTTCTATTATAAACTACAACCATATTTTTCTTTTCTACCATTCTTGTTGCTAATTCTTCTACAACTATTTCTACTCCACCCTCTCTTGAAGGTATCCTTTTATGTCCTAACATTGCTATCTTCATATTCTATCAATATCCTTTCCTAGTTGTGTTCTAAATAAATTTATTTACATAAGGTATTTTTCTTATTATATATATGATACACGACAAAATTGCAAAAAATATTAAGTTATGTAATATAATTCCTATACTTGTTCCGAGATATCTAGATATGTTATTATATATAAATTGAAAATGTCCTATTAATACGCCATGAATTATATATATGCCAAATGTTGTAGAGCTTACACTTAGTATCATTTTTTCTACTTTTTCTGAAAAATTTCGATTTTCAAATATATATTTTACTATATAACATACTGAAAAAGTCATAATAATTAAATTTATATAATCTACCTTATCCAAAAACATCGTTTCTTTTCCGAATACTTTAATATCAAAATATGTAAGTAGTACCGAAAATATTAAACTTATTAATCCAAGTAAAGATACTGCAATCAGTGTTTTCTTTGATGTTTTTATTCCATTTCTTTCAAACATATAATAGCCTAACAAATAATATGGAATATATCTGCCTATAATAGGTATAATAAAATAATTTGTTATTTTTATTTGAGCATAATAAAATATTATTGGTACTATTCCTGTAACTATAACCCATATTGCAAAAAAAATCTTAAAATCTCTGTTTTCCATATTTTTTACCATTTTTCTCAAAAAAGGTGTACATATATACATTCCTATTAAGCTATATAAAAACCACAAAGGCAATAATATCTCCGCATTAAAAAACTCTTTTATAAAATTTATAATATTTTCCAAGCTAAAAGTTGGAGTTCTTTTAAAATAAATTATAATAGATATTACTATCAACGGTATTAATAGTCTAAAAAAAATCTTTTTAGCAATCTGCCTATAATCTATGTCCTTTCTAAGCATTAATGCTCCACTAATCATGAAAAATATTGGTACAGCTATTTTTGAAATATAATATAAGGAATTACTAATAAACCAATTATCTTCTATTAATTTACTATTGTATGTAAAACTTATAGTATGGCACAACAATACTAAAAAACATGCTATTATTCTTAATATATCTAAGTATATTTTTCTTCTACTGTTTTCCTGACCAGTTTCCATATTTTAATGCTCCTTTTGCATTTGTTTTTCTATATCTTCTTGTACTATTTCTTCTCCAGTTTTGTTTTTCAATTGTTCTTTTGAAGCATCTGATAAGCCATCCTGAATAATACAATTCATATCACAAGTAGAACATTTATCAAGTTCTTCTTTTGTCACTTTTCCTTCTTTATAATCTCTAACGATTTTATTTTCAAACATTGAATATTTATCTTTTTTATAGAATTTTAAGAACTTATGCTTTATAACCCACCATGTTGGTTTCCAAATATATTTGTGCATTGCAGGTGAAACTGAACCTATCATCCAACATTGTCTATCACAATGTCTTACTTTTGTACGAACTTTTTCCGCTTGTTCAGAATTCCAAAGCTCGTCCCAAGTTTGATCATTCAAATTTCCCATTACTTCTTTTTCTTTTGTTCCATTACATGGCATAACATCTCCATAAGGGTCTATAAAAAATGTATCAAAAGCCATATCACATGGTAATAATCTTTTTTGTCCAAATATGTAATTAATTAATCCATGATTAAAATAAGCCCTAAACCATTTTTTAGGTGAATTAGATTCTAATAGTTTATTTATTAGTTTTTCAAATTCTTTAGCTACCATTAATCTGTCATGAATTATATTTTTTGCCTCAACAAAATAGAATGAATTATGTAATGATGCTGTTGCAAATTCCATATTTAGTTCGTTTGATAAATCATATAAAGGCACTAAATCTTTTGCATTTGCATCTTGTACTGTCATTCCGAATCCTACATCAGGGTGTTTCATTTCAACTAATTTTTTTAATGTTGAATATCCTCTATTAAATCCGTCATCTAATCCTCTTATTTTATTATTTGTTTCTTCTAATCCTTCTATTGATATTCTGATTCCTACATTTGGAAATTCTTCGCATAGTTTTATTATTCTATCTGTAAAAAATCCGTTTGTAGATATAACTATTCTATCTGACTTTTTATATAGTTCTCTTACAATCTCAGGTAAATCTTCTCTTATAAATGGTTCTCCACCTGTAATATTTGTAAAATACATTTTTGGTAATTTTTTTATTGTTTCAATACTTATTTCTTCTTCTGGTTTAGATGGTGCTTTATACCTATTACACATCGTACATCTTGCATTACAACGATATGTTACTATTACTGTTCCATTTAATTTTTTCTCAGCCATTTTAAAATTCATTCCCTTCGTTTTTTATTCATAGATATTAAGTGTATAAATTATACAATATGATAATTTTTTCACTATAAATCTATTTCTTTGCATTTTCTAGCAATTTTTGATAAATTTTTATTATTTTATCATAATAAATTTCTTTTGAATAGAGTTTTTTAGCATTTTCTTTTGCATTTTGTCCCATTTTATTTGTTAAATCGGTATTTTCAAAAAATTGTTGCATTTTTTCACTTAATTCATCTATATTATCATATTTATATATCAGGCCATTTTCATTGTTTTTCACCAGTTCTGGTATTCCTCCAATATCAGCTCCAAGTACTGGTTTTCCTATCGCTAATGTTTCCATTACTGAATATGGGCAATTTTCGTACCAGATAGAAGGAACTACTACAAATTTACTTTTACTAATACACTTTTTCATTTCGTTAGATTTCAAGAATCCTAATAACTTTATTCTTTCTGATAAATCTTTTTCTTTTATGAATTTTTCTATATTTTCTTTTTCTGGACCCTCTCCTGCAATATATAAAATCCCCATTTTTGTTTTCGAAAAAGCTTCTATTAAGTTTAAAATTCCTTTTTCTTTTGATAATCTTCCAAAATATAGAGCATATCCTTCATCTTGAGTTTCTATATCATATTCTTCTAATTCAACAAAATTATGTATTGCTTCAATTTTTTCTTTTGGTATTCCGTCTTCTACTAATTTCTGCTTATAAAATTCACTTGGTGTTATGATATAGTCTATTTTTTTAGTATATATTTTTTTATAACGATAATAATATCCTTCTATTGCACCTAATACACTTTTTAATGTTGAATCTTTTATACATTTCTTTTTAATGCAGTTTATATATTTCCCTTTTTTACATTTTTCACATATATTTTTATCGCTATCTAACATTGTAATTGCCGGACATATTGCTTGTACATCATGAGCTGTAAATACAATCGGTATATTCTTTTCTTTTATTGCTTCTATAATAGAACTTGATAATTGTCTTTGAAAATTATTTATATGTACAATATCTGGCTTAAATTCATCAAGTGCTTCTTGCATTTTCTTTTTGTTCTGCTTTGAATATATAACTTCTAATGCTTTTGTCTTATTGTTGCTATTTAAATCTATACTGTCTACAAAATATTCTTTGCAGTCTGTTTTTATATTTTTTTCATTTTGCATAGAAAAAAAGGCTATTTCATGACCTTTTTCTCTTAATATTTTCGCTAATTCAAAATAATATTTCTCACTTCCACCTTTTAAATAGTGGAATTTATTAACCATTAAGATTTTCATGTCTTTATATAGCCCCTTCTTTTTTTAGTAGTTTCGCTACTGTTTGTTTTAATATTTTTACATCTGTTTTTAAAGTATGATTATAATAGTAATTCATATCCATGTCTAATCTATCAACAAATGTTACATCACTTCTTCCGTTTACTTGCCAATATCCTGTTAAACCTGGTTTCATTGATGTTATGTAATTAAAGAATCCATTTATGTCTTCTCTTTCCTTTGGAAGATATGGTCTTGGTCCGACTAAAGTCATTTCACCTTTTAATACATTTATAAATTGAGGAAATTCATCTATACTCGTCTTTCTAATAAATTCTCCTACTTTTGTTATTCTTGGATCGTTTTTTAGTTTTTTGTATTTTTGATATTCTTTTTTTGCTTCTTCATTTTCTTCTAAATATTTTTCTAATTTTTCGTCTGCACCAACTACCATAGAACGGTATTTATACATTTTAAAAATTTTCCCGTTTTTTCCATATCTTTCTTGTGTATAAAATACTGGTCCTTTATCTTTTGATAATATATTTGCAATGTATATGACTATTGTTAGTGGAATCAATAAAATCATTCCAGCTATGCTACCTATAATATCTACTGCTCTTTTTATTATTTCTTCTATTTTTATTACTGCTCTACTTCTATTGCTTGACATAGAACTGATTGGTATTAATGTTGTTGTAACATTGTCATTTGTGTACATCAGTCCTTCTTCTTTTAAATTCATTTATATTTCCCCCTTAAATATAAATTTCATTTGTTTGAATATATGCATAATTATTATAACATTAAAATTTTTTTTATTCAAGTTTTTTTGTATAATTCTCGTGTTTTATGTCGTTTTGTTTATGGTATATTTCTATTGCCAACATTATTAATAATATTCCTAATGTCACTCCCATGGTATCTATCATTACATCAGTAAATTGAGGCGATCTTCCTGGAACAAATGACTGATGTATTTCATCAGATATTGCATATACTATACCTATAATTAATGATATCATAACTTTTTTTATATTTTCTAATTTGTATGTACTTGTAAATCCCATCAATAACAACCCTACCAGTGTATATATCGAAAAATGTGCTAATTTTCTTATTACTCTTTCTAACTTGTTTATTATTATTTCTTTTTCTTGCTTTGTCTTTCCTTCCACTATATTGAGTTTTTCTACGATAATTGTTGTTATTTTTTCGCTCAAACTTCCTGATTGTTTTGAATTTTGGCTTGAAAACCCAAAAATAACGTAAAAAGTACATAATAGTAAAATTATCAAAACCAGTCTTAATATATTTACTTTCAATTGTTTTCTCCCTAATTTATTTGAGTTTTTATATTATTTTATTTTCTATATCCAGTTTTATTAATAATTTGATTACTTATAGTTTTTACATCTTGTGTTGGTGTATAATCAGTTTCTCCAAATAACTCTTGATGTAGTTTTGTAACATTAGATTCTAATGTTATAGGAACTCCATACCATCTGTCTAAAGTAATTCCCTTTGTATTGTATGGCCATCCTAGGCTTTCTCCTATTTTAAAACTTGCTACACTTGGTAACAATGATATAATATCCCCTGCTGTTATATTTGTATATACTTTTGGCATCATAAAATCTATAAAAGAATTAATTTCACCTATACTTTTTGTTTTTATTTTATCTACCATTGCTTCTATAACAGTTCTCATTCTTTCTGTTCTTTTATAATCTCCTCCTGCTGTATAACGTATTCTTGAATATGCAACTGCTTGTACCCCATTTAAATGTTGCCTTCCCGTTCCAGAAACTTTTGCATTTGATTTTCCAGTTACTTTTGCAGTTTCATCTATATATGAATTAAGATATTTCAATTCCTCTTGTGATTCTATATTTATATTTACTCCTCCTAATTGGTCTACTGCCTCCGCTACTGAATCAAAATTTACTGTTACAAATTCTTTTATATTTAAATCTAAGTTTGTATTTAAAGTTTTTATTGCAAGTGGTGCTGACCCATAAGAATAAGCATGTGTTATTTTATCTAATCCATGTCCTTCAATTTGCACATAAGTATCTCTATATACAGATATTAATCTTACTTCTTTTGTATTGTTATTAATGCTTGCTATAATTATGCAGTCACTTCTGTTTCCTTGTTCTAAATTGTTGCTTCTACTATCTACTCCAAATATAGCTATGTTCCTATATTCTGATAGGTTTTCTTCTGCTTGTGCTGATACATTTAATTCTTCTTCATTAATATCTACTTGTTGCATTTTTGAAAATTTGTCACTTATAAACCAATATCCTGCTCCTACTATTGCTCCTAACATGATTATTAAAATTAATACTATTATTCCAAAAATTTTTAATCCTTTTCTTTTTTTCTTTGTTTTTTTATTGGCCATTTTTCCTTCTCTTCTTTCATTTTCTCTTCCATAATAATTATTATTTTGCTTGTTTCTAAATGCTTTTGGTACATAGTTTTCATTATTATAATTTGTTGAATGTTTTCCTTCCATTTTTATCCTTCTTTCGTTTCTATTTTTCGATAATGCAATTATACTATTTATTCAATATTTTGACAAGTTTTTTTGTAAAATAATAGATGCAAATTTTTATAATATTATAATTAATAAAATTATATTATAATTTATTTGCATCTATATATTTTATATAATATATTCTATTGCTTTTTTATATTACTTTTTATATTGATTTTCTTTTTTGTAACTCGTTATATTGCTTTTTGTTTCATTTCTATTTCTGCAATCTTATACTCAAATTTTTTATGCTCTACTTCATTTTTTTGTATATATGAATCTATTTTTTCATTCAATTGCTTAAATTGTTGTTTTTGTTCTTGTCCCATTCTTGTTTGCTCTAATAATATCTGTGGTAAATTTATTTGTGTAACAATATCTAGTCTTTCTTTTAATACTGCAACATCTTCTTTTAGTCCTGCTACATCTTCTTTTAATACTGCAACATCTTCTTTTAGTCCTGCAACATCTTCTTTTAGTCCTGCAACATCTTCTTTTAGTCCACAAACGTCTTCTTTTAATCCACCGATGTCTACTTTTATTTTTGTTATATCTTCTTTGATTAATACAATTTCTCCTCTTAATTCTACAAATTGTCTATCAATATCTTCAAATTTTTCATCAATTTTTGCAAAATGTTCATTCACTTCTTCAAATTGCTTATCTATTTTTGCAAATTGTTTATTTACCGCTTCAAACTGCTTGCCTACTTTTGCAAATTCAGATTTCATTTCGTGTTTGATTTCTTCAAATTTTGTATTTATATTTTCATTTATACTTTTTATTAAATCTTCTATCTGCATGGTTCTTCCTCCTTTCTGAAAAATTTTTTTAATTAACATTCAATGGGATTAATATAATTCTTTAGAATCTAAAAAATGAAAAAAATTATAGAACTAAAAATTTATTCTAAAAAAGCATAGAATAAATTATGTTGTCATAATAACATATTTTTCTACGCTTTTCAAGTAGTAAATTCCAAAAATTTACAGATTTTTTTGTGAATTCATCTTATTTTCTCATTTTTATTAATCCATATTAATTTTTTCATTTATTTCAGGTTTACTTTAACTTTTAAGTTTTATTTTATAGAAAAATCTAACTTTTTGCTTGGCAATAGATAAAGTTTCTATGTTTACATCTTTTCTGGCATTTGTATTCCCAATAAACTCATACCAATCTTCAATATATTGCTTACCATATATGTTATATAAATTCTAGCATTTTGTAAATTCTCTTCTTCTCCTAATATTTTATTTTCATTATAAAAATTGCTAAAAGCTTTTGCTAAATCAATTAAATATCGTGATAGTATAGAAGGTTCTTCTTTATTCGTAACTTGAATTAATGTATCTTCAAAATTATATATTATCTTTATTATATTTAATGAATATTCATCTTGTAATAACTTTATATCAATATCTTTTATCATAGAAATATATGTTGCTTTTTCTAAAATGCTTCTAGTTCTTACATAAGTATACTGAATATATGGGCCTGTATCTCCTTGGAAGTTTAATATTGTATCCCAGTCAAAAATTTCATCTTTGATTCTACTATTAGCTAAATCATTAAAAATAACTGCACCAATACCAACTTTTTTAGCAATTTCCTCTTTGTTTTCTAACTCCGAATTTTTCTCTTCTATTATCTCATAAGCTCTTTCAATTGCTTCCTTTAGTAGGTCTTCTAATTTTACAACATTTCCTTCTCTTGTGGACATTTTTCCAGTAGGAAGTAATACCATTCCGAATGGAACATGCTCTAAACCATTTGTATATTTTTCATCTAATCCAAGTAATTTTGCAACTTCAAATACTTGCTTAAAATGAAGAGTTTGTTCATAAGATGTTACATATAATGCTTTATCAAAATTGTATGTTCTCGCTCTATATAAGATTGCCGCTAAATCTCTTGTTGCATACGTTGTTGAACCATTCGATTTTTCTATAATACATGGTGTATTAATTCCTTTGTCAGCTAAATCAATGATTCTTGCTCCTTGTGATTCTACTAGTTTCCCTGTTTTATTTAAAATTTCTATAATTTCCTGCATTTTGTCAGAGTAAAAAGCCTCTCCATTCCAAGAATCAAACTTGCTTCCTAATAAATCATAAACTTTTTGGAATTCCTTTAAACTTAAATCTCTGAATTTAGTCCATATTTCTTTACAATATGAATCCCCCTCTTCTAGCAATTTAAAATTGTATCTACATTGTTCCAATACATGTTCATCTTCTTTGCATAAATCATTTATTCGAATATATATTTTCGTAAGTTCATTTATTGGATCATTTTCAATATTATATTCCTTTCCCCACAATTTATATCCTTCTATTAGTTTTCCAAACTGTGTTCCATAATCTCCTAAATGATTAATTCCTATTGTATTATAACCTAAATATTTATATATGTTGTATAATGCTGCACCTATAACTGTTGAGCGTAAGTGCCCTATATGAAAAGGTTTTGCGATATTAGGTGCTGAATAGTCTATTACAATATTTTTTTCTTTACCAATCTCTGACTTTCCATATTCTTTGTTGTTTTCAAACTCTTTTAAAACTTCTTTGGAAAGCGTTTCTTTATTTATGTAGAAATTTATATATCCTCCTACTATTTCTATTTTTGATATTATTTTTTCATCAATCTCTATTTTTTCTTTTATGTCATTTGCAATCACAGGTGGTGCTTTTTTTAATTCTTTAGCTAATTTAAAACATGGAAACGCATAATCCCCATTCGTATTTTCTTTTGGAATTTCTATATACTTTTCTATTTCTTTTTCATTTACATTCGTAACATTTGCAATTTGTTTTGCTATTTCTTTTTTAAAATTTAACATTTTTTATCTTCCCTTTCAGCCATTTTGGTTAGTTTGTTTGATTTTTTATAAAATTATTATAATATTTAATTATTTAAAAGTCAATTAAAAAATTTATGAAATAGTAATATATCAACATTTTTTAGCTTATTATAGAGACTGTGAATAGTAACAACAATTCAGAGGTCAATGAAGGAAGTATAATTTCTTGAGTAAGCTTCGAATGTGCCGTGGAATAGATGTATAAATTCTTAGCTTAAAATAACTGAGGAAGCGTGATTAACGAGAGGCTCGGTTATTTTAAGCTTAGAATTTATAATCTATGGAGCAAGCCGAGAAGATTGCGAAAGAAATTATACTTCCTTCATTGACCTCTGAATTGTTGCAATATATCAACATTTTAAGTACTAATTTTAAGTTTTGAATAGTAACCAATTTTTGCATTTTTTATAAATCTTTGATAAAATGCCAATAATAAATAATATAAATATCTAAAAATAAAAAGGAGGAATTGCTATGTCAACACCACATAATGAAGCAAATATTGGTGATATTGCTAAAACGGTTATAATGCCAGGAGACCCATTAAGAGCAAAATATATTGCTGAAAACTTTTTAGAAAATTATAAATTAGTAAATAAAGTTAGAGGGATGTATGCTTACACTGGAACATATAAAGGAAAATCCATAACTGTCATGGCTCATGGAATGGGAATGCCTAGTATTGGAATTTATTCTTATGAATTGTTTAAATTTTATAATGTTGAAAATATTATTAGAATTGGTTCTTGTGGAAGTTATAAAGAAAATTTAAAATTATTTGATATTATTCTATCTGAAAATGTCTTTAGTGAATCTAATTATGCTCTTACTTTAAACAATGATAATTGTCATATTGTAAGTTCAAACAAAAATCTAAATAACATAATTGAAAAAACTGCTTCAGACCATAATATAAAAATCTATAAAGGTAACACTATTTGTACTGATTGTTTTGACATTTATATGACTGATGTCAATAAATTTTTAGATAGAATCCCTAATGAATTTAGTCCGCTAAGTGCAGAAATGGAAGCCTTTGCTTTATTTTATAATGCTAAATTATTAAATAAAAAAGCTAGTTGTTTGATGAGTGTTGTAGACTCTAAGTTTATTAAAAATGTTGCTACTCCTGAGGAAAGAGAAACTGGTTTAAATAAAATGATCATTTTAGCTTTAGAATCTTCTTTAAACTTAGAATAAGCTTTTCACAAGAAGTGGCAAAGAAAGATAGTATAAACCCCTTAGTTATATTTGCTTGTTTTCCACAGCCCATACAAATCTAGCTTAAGAATTATACTATCTTTCTTTAATTTCTGATTGGTTACAAATTAACCATATAAATTAACAATTTATTTCTTTATTGATAATATTTTATATTTCATAACACCTGCTGGTGCTTCAACTTCAACAACATTATTTTTCTTTGCCCCTAATAATGCTTTTCCTAGAGGTGATTCATTCGAAATCTTATTTTCTGCTAAATTAACTTCTGTTGAACCAACAATTGTATAATCTAACTTTTCATCAAATTCCATGTCTAATACCTTTACAGTATTACCTATTTGTACTGTTTCTGTGTCTATTTCTTTTTCATCAATTATTTTAGCATATCTTATTTTATTTTCTAATTCTGCTATCTTTACCTCATTTTCTGCTTGTGCATTTTTTGCTTCATCATATTCAGAATTTTCTGATAAATCTCCAAAACCTAGTGCTACTTTTATTCTATCTGCTATCTCAGCTCTTTTTTCTGTTCTTAAATAATTTAATTCTTTTTCTAGGTTATCATACCCCTCTTGTGTTAAAATTACTTCTTTTTCTTCCATTGTATAATTCCTCCTTAACTTTTGCTTGTTAAATGTTTTCTGTTTTTTAAGTTTTATTAAATTACTTTTTTAAATTTATTATTTTCACTTTAAGTTATAGATTTTAAAAATCTTTTTCTATATTACGGCAGAAATTTATTTTTGTCAAGCTAATTTAATAATTTTTTGTTATTTTAAAAATTGTATTGAGCCCTTCATATAATCAATACCTGAAAATACAGTAGCAATTGTCTGTATAATCATCATAACAGTTACTATTAAATTCAATACAAAATCTCCACCTTCTAAAGTTCCCATAAAACATGCTCCAAAAGCATTCAAATCAAGAAATGCTAATATAATTGCTATCATTTGTGTCACTGTTTTTAGTTTTCCCCATTTTGAAGCAGCTATTACTTTTCCACCTTTTTCTACTGCTACTAATCTATATCCAGAAACCATAAACTCTCGTGCCAATACAATAATAGGAATCCACGCTGGCAATTTATTCATTTCTACTAGCATAATCATTGCTGCCAAAACTAATATTTTATCTGCTAATGGATCTAAAAATTTACCAAATGTTGTAATTTGATTTTTATTTCTTGCTATATATCCATCTAATTTATCAGTTATTGATGCTAAAATAAAAACAGCATCAATTATCCAATATGTTATTGGTATTCCTAGTAGTTCACCCTGAATTCCAAGAAATGGTATTATTACCATAAATGGTACAAGTATAATTCTAAAAATAGTTAATTTGTTTGCCAAATTCATCCATTTCACCTCATTTTAACATTTGAATTGCCTTTTGCAATTGTGTATCATCTTTTTCTTCAACTCTCAAAACATTTGTAACTGTATCTGGTAATTCAACAGTTTCATCTGGTTCGATTCCTACTTTATTTATCTTAGTTTTATTTGGTGTTAAATATTCTTCAGATGTTATTTTTATTCCACTACCGTCAGATAAAGTTAACAAACTTTGAATTACACCCTTACCATAAGTCTTTGTTCCAACAATTTTTGCTTTTCCTAAATCTTTAAGTGCTCCTGCTAGTATTTCTGAAGAACTAGCTGTATTTTCATTTGTTAAAACAATTGTAGGCATATTAATAAGTATACCGTCTTTTGCCTTTTCAACTTTTTCATTATTATCTTTATCAACTTCATATAATAATACAGTATCTTTTTCAACAAAATAATCTGCAATTTCTAAAGCCTCGTCAACAATTCCTCCTCCATTATTTCTCAAATCAATAATTAAAGATTTTATTCCTTGTGATGCAAGTTCTTCATATTTTTTCTTAAATTCTTCTGATGTGTTTTCATCAAATGATGAAAAAGCTATATATCCTATATTTTTTTCTATGACTTTTCCCTCTACTGGATTTACTACTATTTTCTCTCTTTTTATTTCAAATTCTTTTTCTTCTTCGCCTCTTAATACTTTTAATTTAACAGTTGAACCTTCTTCTCCCTTTATTTTTGTTGATATCACTGAAAATTGGTCTCCTGTAAACTCCTCATCATTTACAGAAATGATTATATCTCCTGCTAAAACTCCTGCCTTCTCTGCTGGACTACCTTTAATTGGTGCTAGGACTTTTATTCTATTTGTCGCTTCATCTTTAACCATATAAATTCCTATACCCACAAAATTTCCCATGGTATCATCTAAATATTCTTCCATATCCTCTTTTGAAATATATTCTGTATATGGATCATCTAAGCCTTCAATATAGCCTTTAATTGCACCTTCTTTTAGCTTTTCTTCATCTACTTCTCCTAAATAATATTTATCTATTATTGATTTATACTGGCTTATAGAATTTGCAATTTCATTTCCTTCTTTTGAAGAAGTTGTTATCATAAACTTTTTGCCATTATCTGAATTTGTAAAATATTGATAAAATCCTATTGTTGTAATTATAAAAGTAACAAAAGCTACTAATATTACTAACATTATAATTTTATATACACTGCTTCTTGTTCTCTTCTCAGTTATAACTTTATAATCATTATTTTTCTCTGTTTTTTTCATTAAGATTCATTCCTTTCATAGTTTAATAGCTTTCTTATAATATTACAATAAGGCGGATATGTGTCCGCCATTTATAACATTTATATGTATTTATAACTTGTTTCATAACTATATTATTCAATCAAAAATATATTTACCAAATTAGCTACAATTATCTCTTATATTTCATTAAGGTAAATATGGTAACGGATTTACAGCATATCCGTTTACTCTAACTTCAAAATGTAAATGCTCTCCCGAAGAATTACCTGTAGTCCCTACTGTCATTATAGGCTGGCCTTGTGAAACTTCTTGTCCTGCTCGTACTCTTCTTGAACCTGGTGAACCATGTGCATATAATGTCATTGTACCGTCATGATGATTTATAATAATACATTCTCCATAACTATAATATCTTCCACCACTAATATAGGCTTTAGAAGTTTGAACAGTTCCTGATTTTACTGCAACTATTGTCTTTCCAGATACATTTATATTAACATCTACTCCTGTATGCCCTGGATATGATGGATATGACTTATTTGCAATATTTGCTTTACTTAATCCTGCTACTGGGAATATATATCCACTTGCACTTGGTGTTGAAACAATTGGTTTTAAATTATTTGAGCTACCACCATTATTTTGCTGTGCTTGTTTTCTTGCTTCTTCCTCTTCTCTGGCAATCCTTGCAAGTTCATTAGTTATAGCCCTTTTGTCAGCTTCAAATTGTTCTAGCTCTGCTTGTGTTTGTTTTTCGCTTTCTGTTAATTGAGCTGCATATTGATCTTTTTCATTTTTAGATGCTTGCAATTGTGTTGTTATACTTTGCTTACTCGCTTTAGAACTTGCTAACTCGTTTTTACTTTGTTCTAATGAGCTCTTAGCATTTTCTATCTCTTGTTTTTGTTTTTGAATTGAATCTAGCAATTCAGCATCATTATTTGTTAATTCAGTTACAAGATAATAATTAGATATAAAGTCTGTTATGCTTTTAGATGATAATAAAACGTCCAAATATGAAGTTTCTCCTGCTTCATATATTGCAACTAATCTTTTTTCTAATAAATCCTCTTGTTTATCATAGTTCTCTTGTGCTTGATTTATTTGATTTTGAGCATCTGCTATTTGTGTATTCAAATCTGATATTTTTGAGTCTAGTTGATCTATTTGGTTTTGATATTCTGATATTTGTGCAGTTATTTGCTCTACCTGTTTTAAAGTTTCAGATTTTTCGCTTTGAATATTACTTAATTCTTCTTCTGCTTGGTCTATTTTTTCATCCATTTCGTTTTGCTGTGCATTTAATTCGCTTTTCGTTGCCGCTATTGATATATTATTTTGCAGTACAATAATTCCTATTATTAAAATCCCTATTATTTTTAAACTTAATTTTTTCATAAGTTTCCTCCTAATTTATTTCCCCATTTTCAAATCATTGTACTAAAATTCACTTGTACAATATATATTAAAAAGATTTATATCTTAATTTGTTGTATTTGTAGCATTTATAGTATTTGTACTAGTTGTTGTATTTGTCTCATTATCATCATTATTATTTGCACTTGGTATCAAACCACTTGTAATATACTCAATTGGATTTGTAACAACTCCATTTATTCTAACTTCAAAATGAGCATGTGGTCCTGTAGAATATCCTGTTGAACCAACTTTTAGTATAGGATCATTTCTTTTTACAGCTTGTCCCACTTCTACTAATATTTCAGAACCATGAGCATATAAAGTAGAAATACCTCCTCCATGGTCAATCATAACCATTTTTCCATAAGCAGTATTATATTCTGCTTTAATTACTATTCCATCATTTGCGGCAACAAAATTTGCTCCCATTGGTGCTGATATATCAACACCTGTATGTAATTTATATACTTTTGTTATTGGATGAACTCTCATCCCATAATTAGAAGTTATTTTTGTATATCCTGGAACTGGCCAAGCAAGTGCTCCTCCTATATATTCTGTATCAGCCAAACTTCCTGTTAAAGTAAGTATTTCTGAATTTATTTCATTATATCTTGCTGTATATTCTTCAATTTTCGCTTGTAACTCTTTTTCTTGTTCAGATAACCCATTAACAAAATTCTCTCTTAAAGTCTTTGTATTTTGTAAAATTTTTGAAGTTCTCGTTTGTGTTTTAAGAGCTGATGAAAGTTCTTCCTTATTTTTTTCAAGTTTTTGTTTTGATAGGTCTATAACTTTCTTTTTTTGTTCCATATCATCTAACAAATCTGTATCATAAGATGCAAGTTCTGTGACTAAGTAATAATTTGATAGAAATTCTGATATGCTTCTCGATTGAAGAAAAACATCTAAATATTGTGTATCACCAGCTTCATAAATTGCAACTAATCTTGTTTCTAATATTTGTTTTTGTTTTTCATAATTTTCTTCTGCGACTTTTAATTCTTCTTCTATTTTTGAAATTTCTGCTTTTAAAGAATCTACTTTTGTATTAAGTTCTTGTATTTGGCTTTCTGTTTGTGCTATTTTTTCATCCAACTCTTGAACTTGTTGTAAATTTTCTGATAAATCTGCTTGCACTTGAGATAATTCTTCATTTGATTGTTGTATTTGTTCTTGTATTTGATTATGTTCTTCTTGCAAATTAGTAATTTCATCTGCATAAGAAAATGTTAAATAAGAAATTATAATTAAGAAAGCTAAGCCCACACATAAAAATCTATGTATTTTACGCATGTTATTACTCCTTTACTATTATACTTTTAAATATTTTCTCATTGAAATAACACTTCCGTACAACACCTATTCCTATTCCTAGTAACATATATACAAGTATAATTGAACTTAACATATCTGAAAAACTAACTAAACTCATATTAATAATCTGCATAAATTGAGAATTTACTAGTTGATCAGCTATACCATTATATGCTAGTCCAACTATTATAATAGAAATAGCACTAGCTATCACACCAATAATCATACCTTCTACAATAAAAGGCCATCTTATAAATCCATTTGTTGCACCAACATATTTCATTATTGATATTTCTTTTCTTCTTGCATGTACAGTTAACTTTATAGTATTTGCTATTATAAATATTGAAATTATTATTAATAACATTAAAATTACTCCAGTAACTACTTTTATTCCATTAGCTAAATTTATTAATGCTGTTACAGTTTCATCTTTACTTGTTATCTTCTTTATATTTTCTAATTTTAATATTTCTTCTTGAACTTGTCCACTCTTAGTTAAATCTGTTAATGTTACAACATAAGAAGCCGGAAATATATTATTCTCCTCATATCCTTCCAATAAATCTTGTCTTTCGCCAAATTGATCTTTCATTTGTTGTAATGCTTGTTCTTTTGATACATACTCAACATTGTTTACTCCGTCAATGCTTCTTATTTTTTCTCCAATGTCATCTATTTGTTCTTGTGTTGCATCATTATTTATAAAAACCTGTATTCCTTGTGCTGCCTCTACATCTTGTACAAAATGATTAATATTTTCACCTAATATCAGAAAAATACCAAATATAATCATTGTTGCACACATAATCATAAGAGATGCACCAGTTGATTTTTTGTTTTTAAATACATTACTAAATCCTTCACCTATTAAATATCCTAATATATTATATTTCACAATCATACCCACCTTTTTTATCATCTCTGATTATTTCGCCTTTTTTGATATGAATAACTCTTTTTTTCATTTTATCCACTATATCTTTAGCATGTGTTGCAACTACAACTGTTGTTCCCCTCATATTAATATCATTTAATAAATTCATAATATCCCATGCAGTATCAGGGTCTAAGTTACCTGTTGGCTCATCTGCAATTAGCATAGATGGGTTATTTACTAAAGCTCTAGCCAAAGCTACTCTTTGTTGCTCCCCACCAGATAATTCATTAGGATACATTTTAGCTTTTCCACTTAATCCTACTAAAGATAAAACCATTGGGACTTGTCTTCTAATATGTCTTGGTGTTGCTCTTACTATATACATTGCATAGGCAACATTGTCATAAACTGTTTTATCAGGTAAAAGCCTAAAATCTTGGAAAACAACCCCCATACTTCTCCTTAAGTATGGAACTCTGTTTGGTTTTAAAAATGTCGTATCTTTTCCATTTATAATAATATTTCCACTGGTTGGCTCTTCTTCTTTTAATATTAATTTTATTAATGTAGATTTTCCACTCCCTGAAGAACCTACTAAAAATGCAAATTCCCCTTTATCAATTATGAAATTAGCATTTTTTACAGCTTTTGTACCTGTTTCATATACTTTAGTGACATTCCTAAATTCTATCATTTCTGCTCTCCCTTAATTTATGGTTTTTATATCATTTTCATTCTCTTTTATAATATCAATAAACTTCATTTTTTGCAATACTTTTTATCCTAAAATATGATAGAAATTATTGGTTTTCTATCATATTATTATATTTATCTTTCTTTATCTTCTTTTTTCGCAAAATTGCCATTAGGGACGGGTTCGTTTGGCAATTTTTTGCCAAAAGGGACAGGTTTGTTTAATTTTAATAGTTCAATGATTACTGGAAAAGTATATGATTTCTTTCATTGTCTTCTCGGCTTGTTCCATAAATTATAAATTCTAAGCTTAAAATAACTGAGCCTCTCGTTAATCACGCTTCCTCAGTTATTTTAAGCTAAGAATTTATACATTTATTCCACGGCACATTCGAATCCAATTCAAGAAATCATATACTTTTCCAGTAATCATTGAACTGTTACTTTTAATGTGCTTATATCCCTTTAACAATCAAAAATTAATTAAAGTAGTTTATAATATCATCACTTGTAATTCTAAAATATTTCATCAAATCCTCTGCTTTTCCAGACTTTCCAAAAGTATCATTTATCCCTAATCTAATTAATTTTGTTGGATACTCGTCAGTCAAAACTTCACTAATTGCAGAACCCAATCCACCAATAGTGCTATGGTCTTCTATTGATATAAGTTTCTTAGTTTCCTTTGCACATTTTACAATTATTTCTCTATCAATTGGTTTAATTGTAAACATATCTACAACCCTAATATTTATTCCTATTTCTTCTAGCCTTTCTTTCGCCTTTAATGCCTCTGAAACTGTTACTCCTGTTGCAAATACAGTTCCAGCTGTTCCATCTCCTATTTGAATTGCTTTCCCAATTTCAAAATTTTGGCTTTCGTCATATATAATTGGAGTAGCCATTCTTGCCAATCTAACATAGACTGGACTATTTATTTTTGAAATCTCTTTTATAACCCATTTAGTTTGTAAATCATCAGACGGACTTATTACAATCATATTAGGTAAAGTTCTCATCATTGAAATATCTTCTAACATCTGATGTGTTGCACCGTCTTCTCCAACCGTAATTCCACTATGAGTTGCACATATTTTTACATTTAATTTTGGATAACAAATACTATTTCTGATTTGATCATAAGCCCTTCCTGCTGCAAAAACTGCAAATGTACTAGTGTATGGTATTTTCCCACAAGTCGCTAATCCTGCTGCTGTTGACATCATATTTGCCTCTGCTATTCCCATATCCAAAAATCTATCTGGAAATTCTTTTGCAAATAATTCCGTTTTTGTTGCCCCGTGCCAAGTCACTATCTAATACGATTACATTTGGATTTTCTTTACCTAACTCTTTTAATGCTTCTCCATAGCTTTGCCTAGTTGCTTTTTTTTCATTTTTCATAACCTTATTCTTCCTTTCTGTGCCATTGTGCCATTGGGGACGTGTTTGTTTGGCACAAAATATTTTAAAAAATTTCATTCTGTGCCAAACAAACACGTCCCTAATGGCACATTAAACTTCCAATAATTCCAGCATCATTATTTAAAACTGCTGTTTCTATAATTAATTTCTCTCTTGGATTAAATAATAAATTTTCTTTTTGAATATATTGCTTTAACTTATCTAAAAAAACATCTTCAAAAAATACAAAACTTCCTCCTATTCCAATTGCCTCTGGCTCAAATATATTTATTAAATTTGATATACCAATTGCTAGATCTTTTATGTATTCTCCTACAACATTATTTATTATATCATAATCTTTATTTTCTTTAGAATTTTTTCTAATCTTATCTAATAATTCTTCTCCTCTTGTTCTTTCGTCGAGTTCTAGAGCCTCTCGTAGATTATTTTTGAAAGCTTTCATTGAAGCATATTTTTCAAAACATCCTTTTTTTCCACAATTACATGGTATCCCGTCTTTTTCTATTATTATATGTCCAAATTCACATCCTGGCAAATCTCCTGTATCAAGTAGCTGATTATTAATAATTACCGCTCCACCTATTCCTGTTCCTAATGTCAAAAAGATACTTCTGTTGTATTGTTTTAAAACACCATATTTGCTTTCTGCTATTGCTGCACATTTTGCATCATTTCTTATTTTTATTGGTATCTTTATTTCTTTTTGTAAATTCTCTATGAGATTATAATCTTTTATTCCCAGATTCACTGATTTAACAATTATATTTTTACTTATTGTCCCTGGTACAGCTATACCCATTTCTGTAATCTCATATTTCTCTTGCATCTTTTTTACATTTTCAATTATATAACTTTCTATTGAGTTTTTGATATTTCGTTTCTCTTTACTCATCAGTCTTTTTTCTACTTTTTCAATAATCTTTCCGTTATTCTCTACTATTCCTATTCCGATATGACTTCCACCTAAATCAATGCCTATTTTCAAGTTTCCTTCCTCCTTGTTTTCTAGTTTTATATTTCTAAACTGCTACAAAGTTGTTTAATAAACTCTTTCTATTTAAAAATAGCTGTCAAACGAACCTGTCCCCAATTGCCAAAAAATTGCCAAATAAACACGTCCCCAATGGCAAAAAATAGTGAAACAGTATGCTCTAGCAAATTGTTCCACTATTTTTTCTATCTTCTATACTCCATAAGCTGAGAATAAGAATTGTCCCATATAAAATTGAACACATGGTACTAATACTACTAAAACGAAGAATATTAATACAGCTCCAACAATTGCATATACTAATTGTGGCAAAGCTTTCATAATCTTGGTCATTATATTGTCGATATCAATTTGCATATATTCTACTAATTTTTCCATCATCTCAGGTAAATCTGTTTGCATTCCTATTTTTAGCATTTCTATTTCCATTGGTTTTGCCAAGCCTGACTGTTCAAATGGCTCTATCCATGATGATCCTGTTAGTATATTATTTATTGATGTTTCTATTATTGATAACATAACATAATTGTGTATTACATTTTTACTTACTTCTAGTGAATCCTGTATTCTCATTCCATTTCTTAGATTTAATAACATCGCTCTCATTAGTCTTGAAAAGTCTAATGCAAATATTAATTCACCAAATATTGGCATTTTATATTTAAAATAGTCAAAATTGTATTTTCCTCTTGGTGTGTTAATATAAAATATGATAATTCCTACAATTGCAGCTATTATTCCAACCGGGATATACCAATATGCAATCAGATTGTCTAAGAAATCTGCAAACCATAAAGTTATTGCTGGTAATTCTTCTTCTGTTCCTAATTCATCAAACACATTTTGAATAGCTGGTATTGCTACTAATGTTCCTACAAATAACATTACTAATAATAATACGAATTGTATGATATTTGGAACTAAAATGCCTCTTATCTTCCTATTTAATGCATTTGTTTCATCTAAATATTCTACTGCCTGCTTTAATGAGTTTGTTAATGATCCTGATAGTTCTCCTACTTTTATCATATTTACATATATGAATGGAAAAACATCTGAATAGTATTCCATTGTTGTATACATATTTTCACCAGCTTCAACACCTGCCAAAACGTCTTCTAAAATACCTTTAAGAGTTAAATTTTCAGTTCCTTGGATAATTGTATTTAACGCATGTATATTATTAAAGTTTGCCTTTTTCAATAGGTAAAAGTTTTGTGTAAATACTACTAAGTCTCTTGATGTTACTTTTTTTGTTCCTTCAAAATATAAATTTACTTTCTCGTAAACTGATAATTGTTTGCTTTTTGTTCTTTCTAGGTTTGTTGTATTAATATTTTTTACAATTTCACTAATATCTTCTATATTCTTTTTCTTTGGTTTCTTTTTGGTTAAACTTTTACCTGCATAAGCTACTTGCATAACATCAATTGGTAAAAGATTATTTGCTTTTAGCATTTTTAATAGTGTTTGCTTACTTGATGATTCAACTTTATTTTTTACTACTAAGCCTGTTTTTGTTACAGCTTTATAAATATATACCGGCATTTTTTACCTCCTTTTGTCATTTTGTCGCATATTTTTATTTCTTTTTGTTTATTTTGAATGTATTCGAATGATTTTTTATGATTATCGTTGCCTTTAATAAATATATATGTTTCTTATTATTGTTGATTATAACTTTTTATTATTTATTTTCATTCATTTTAATTTTTAATTGCATAATTGTTCTATTCAACGTATCTAGGTTCTTTTCTTCTATTTGTGATTTTGCTTGATCTAATGTAATTTTATCTTCTACAAATAGTTTTGCTAATGAATTAATTAGTCCAATACTTCCTTTTTCTAAATTGCTTTGAATTGCATCTTCGATTTCAGATACACTTAATTTATCTTTTCTTATAATACCAGCTACTATATTGTCAACTACCATGACTTCTGGTACTAATACTAGCTTTCCTTGCGTTCCTTTTAACAGCCTTTGAGATACAACTAATTTTAATAAAGATGATAATAAATATTTTATTGTTGCTTGGTCTCTTACTTCATAAAAGTTTATCATTCTATCTATTGTTTCTGCACAAGATTTTGTATGCAATGTACCTATTACTAAATGCCCTGATTCTGCCATTTCAATTGCAGCTTCTATTGTTGCTTTATCTCTAATTTCTCCTATTACTAATATATCACAGTCTTCTCTTAAAGAGTTTTTTACTCCGTCACTAAATGTTAATGCGTCTTCACCTTTTCCAACTTCTTTTTGTACTATAAGTGATTTTTTAGAATGATGTTTATATTCTACTGGTTTTTCTAGTGTTAATATTTTTTTATTTTGATTTTCATTAATATAATTTATAAGTGCATTTAATGTTGTCGTTTTACCAGAGTTTGTCTTTCCTGTTACTAAAATCAGTCCTTGTGGTTGATATGTCATTCTTCTAATAATATCAGGTAACCCCAAAGATTCATAAGGTGGTAATTCGTTTTTTATTAGTCTTAATGTACATAATGGAATATCTTCTGTTAAAGAAATATTAACTCTTAGACGAATATCTTTATATACGTAAGACATATCTAATCTTCTTTGTGTATTAAATTCTTCATCTCTAATTAGATTCCCTTGAACAAAATAATCATACATTTCATTCATATCATCAGGTGTTAGAACATCCATTTCTTCAACTGGTACTAAATCTCTTATAATTCTTAGCATTGGTTTATTTCCAACAATTAGATGTATATCTGATGCATCTTTTTCCATTGCTATATCTATAATTCTATCTATATTCATTTGTAAATTTCCCCCTTACTATTTAGAAGAATAATATTTGATAAATTTCTATTTACTTTTTATCTATATAATCTTTACTGAATGTTAAATTTTAGAAAAATAATAACTTTTTATTAAGCTCTTCTAATGTTGTTAATCCATTCAGAACTTTTTTCATTCCGTCAACAACTAATGGTCTATATCCTTCCTCTATTGCTTTTCTTCTAATTTCCATACTAGATGCGCCTTGTACTATCAATTCTTTTATTTCATCTGTAATATTTAATATTTCAAAAACACCTATTCTGTCATAAAATCCCGTTCCATTACAATATTTACATCCTATAGGATCAAATGTTATTAAATTGTCTAAATTTTCAACATTTTCTCCGTATTTAGACATTATTTTCTCTATAATTTGTTTTTCTGGCTCTGAAAAATGTCTTTCTTTTTTACATTTTGGACAAACTTTTCTTACTAGTCTTTCTGAAATTGATGTTGCTAGTGTACTTGCTATATCATAGTCTGAAACTCCTATTTTTCTTAACCTATTTATAACTTCTATACTATCTATTGTGTGAATTGTTGATAAAACATAATGTCCTGTTTGTCCCGCTTGAATTGCTATTTCTGCTGTTTCTCTATCACGAATTTCTCCTACTAGAATAACATCAGGGTCTTGTCTTAGAACTGTTCTTAAAGCTCCTGAAAATGATGACTTTGTATCAATTTCAATTTGGTTTAACCCGTCTATACGAATTTCTACCGGATCTTCTATTGTTGTAATATTTATTTCTGGTCTATTTAAATAATCTATAATACTATATAAGGTTGTAGTTTTTCCTTCTCCAGTTGGTGCTGCAATTATTGTAATACTGTTTCTTTTGTTAACACTTTGTTTGAATTCTTCTTCTGTTCCAGGATATCCTAAATCAAATATATTTTTTATATTACTATTTTTCTTTAATAGTCTTAAAACAAATTTTTCACCATACACATTTGGTTGTGAAGAAACACGGATATTGTAATCATTATATAATAAAATTCTACCGTCTTGAGCTTCTTGTTTCTCTTGATGCATATTAGAAATAGCTTTTAGTCTTCCTATAATTTGATGTTGCTTTTCTTTTACTATTTTGGCTGCTGTAAATAATTCTCCGTCTATTCTGTATCTAACTCTAACTTCATTTTCCATTGGCTCTATATGAACATCACTTGCTCTATTTTCAATTCCTTTTTTAATAATACTGTCCACTAAGTTTGTAATTGTACCACTGACAACAGGATCATTAATATCATTATCCGCATTTCCCTCTAATGATTCTATAATATCTTGAATATCTCTTTCAAAGCCAATATACGTATCCATTACAAGATTTTTATTTAATAATAATAATCTTATTGCTTCAAGAGTTCTAGTATTTACTGTATTTGCAAAACAAACTTTAATTTTACTTCCTTCTATTTCAAAAGGTATTGCCTTATTTTTTTTAGCAACATCAACAGATATATAATGTGGTATATCTATTTTTACCATTTCTTTTCTAAGTAAAATTCCTTTTTCTCCTAAGACTTCACCTATTGCTGATATCAAAGCGTGAGGTTCGCATAAATCTAGTTCATATATGCAATCTCCAATCTTTTTATTTGGATGCTTTTTTTGATATTCTAATGCTTTTTCAATATCAGATTCTGTAACAATTCCTCTTCTAACTAATTCAACACCCATTGGTTGTCTTCTTTTATTATCCATATTAGTTCCCCTCTTTCGTACATCATTATTTTTATTATACAATATTTATTTATTTTTTTGTCGATTTTTTTATAATTACTAAAAATTACTATTTTTCAAGTTGAAAGTATTTGTTCTTACTATATCATTTTCTTCTCCTTCAAATATAATATTAATTTCTATTTTTGTATCATCAACTAAAATAAAGTCACAATCTTTTACTGATGATGCTATTTTTACTTTTCCAACATAGATTGATTCGTTTTCTTGCATAAAAGTATATTGATTTCCTGAAGAAAATATAATGTATGAAATTTTATTTTCCAAATCACTATATTCTGTATTAATTTCAAGTATTTTATTATTTTCTTTATTCACTTCTTCTGTAAAATAACTTATGAATTTTGTATATTGATTATTAATTTCTTCTTGCTTAGAATTTAACTCTACATTTTTATAAAAATAATTTGTAATCACACTAATTATTGCTACTAACAAAGTCATGACAATAACATATATTGTTACTGAAATTAAAGTAACTCCTTTTTCAGATTTCATAATTAGTTATTCCTTTCATTTTTAGTAATTTTATCATTAATTATCTTTAGTTACAATTGCAGACAAAGATATTTCTTCTGTATCTGCACCGTCTTTATATAGCACTGTAACAGTAACTTTCTTTAGAATTCCAGATTGAATAGTATCATCATTTTGATTTTCTTCCGTTAAGTCTTTGTAATCAACAATTTCTATTTGCTTTGTATATGAAGTTCCGTCTATATATCCATTCTTTTCATCTTCTGATAATGCTTCTAGTTCTTCAATTGTCATTCCTTTTAATTCTTCAATTAAATTAACTGCCTGATATGCTGCTTCTGTTCTTCTTTCTATACTTTTTGATTGTGAATCTATATTAAATATTAAAACACCTATCAAAGATATGAATATAGTAATTACTAGTATAGAAACAGTTATATCTATTCCTGTTATTCCTTTTTCACTTTTTATTTTCATAGCATTCCTCTTTCTAAAAAACTAATATTAATTTTTAGTTTTGACAATAAAGATAATGAATTTTGAATTTTTTACATGATAAAAAATTTATAGTAACATAGCACTGCTATCAAGTTTATTATGTTAAAAACTGATAAAAAATATCCTATACATAAAGTTCTCCAAACTTGCTTATCAGTTTTTTTGCTTCTATTTTTTAAATTTTTAAGTTTATATAATAATAAATAAACTGCTACAGTTATTGCTGTACATATTATGCTGTTAATTACTATATACTCACTTGTAAAAATTGCCATAATTATTGTAAGTATAATTAATCCATGTAAATAACTGTTTTTTGCATATCTTTTTAATGTTACATTATCTAAAACAAGTATAATTATGTACAACACTAAATATATGACATATCTATATATATTAGCTTCTTCTACTATGCATAGATATACCATATATGCCATTGAAATTAGTATTCCGAATACATTTACACTTCTTTGAATTTCTCTATTTTCTCTGTCTATTCCTCCTATTATAAATATATAACACAAATAAAGTGTCATAAAGGCACTTGTTGCTAATGTTGTAAGTGATAAGTTTTCTATTGTTAATCCACTTAAATATGCAATTAATACAAATGTTATTCCTGATACTAGTTCTAATATTAAATATCTTGGACTGATTTTTTGTCTACAATATCTACATTTTCCTCGTAAAAAGATATAACTTAACACTGGTATCATGTCTAAAAATCCTAATTTATGTTCACAATTAGGACAATATGATCTTGTATGTGTTATGTCTTGTTTTCTTGGAATTCTGTATGTTGCTAATGTAAAGAAACTTCCAAATACAGTTCCCATGATAAATATTAGTATATATAGTACTATATCCATTTGGCTTTTCCTCACGTTTTATGTTTTTATTTTCTGCTTTTTTAAAATTTTAGGCATATACATATTTTACGTATATGCCTATATAATTTATCTTATTATATTTATATTACTATTTATTAGTAATAGCCCCCCACTCGATAGCTCCTTGATCATCAAAAGTAGCTGTTACTGTTCTTTTATTATCTGGATCTGTCAAAGTAATAGATTCACTACCTGCAGTTGTATTATAAGTTACTTTACAACCAGAAACCTCAGAAGCGAATTTTGTTTGTAATCCTGTAACAACATAATTTTCTGCAGAATTAGTAGTAGCCCATGATGAATTACTTGTATATTTTGTTTGTAAATAATCAGCCATTAATGCTTGTGATTCTGTAGATATTGTATCTTTTGCTCCAGCTAAAGCATTATCTCTAACAGCTTGTTGTGATTTGTTTAGAAGACCATTGTCTCCTGTTAGCATAGCGATTGAAACACCTGCTAAAATTAATAAAACGATAATTGTGATTACTAATGCAATCAATGTGATACCTTTTTGATTTCTCATCTTTGTATCCTCCCTTTCTTTTCTTTAGAATTTTTTTGATATATATTTATGTTATATAAATATAACGTTAATAACTTAAATTAAAATATAAAACTATTTTGTACCTTTATCTGGTAGATATCCACCTGATGAATTATTTGTAGTGCTAGTAGAACTATTGTTATTGCTATTGCTGTTATTATTACTACTACTTCCACTATTTGTACCAGATGAACTTGTTCCACTGCCTTGGTTTGATGTCTGCCCATTTGTTTGATATGATGAAAATGGGTTCGGCTTTCCAGGTACATAACTATCTACTCTTTTGTAATTATTCAAGTCTGTCGAATCTAGTGTATAAGTTCTTATGATTTGGCTTTCATCTACTGTTTCTGCGTTATTTAGCTCTTCTTTTACACTTTCTGGTGTAATATATGCTACTGCTTCTGGTATGATCTTGTCATTTGGAATATACTCGTATAAAAGTACACCCAAAACTAATATGATAGCCAAACATAATAACAATATAATAATTATTTCTTTTACAATTGTTTTAGCCATGTCTTTCTCCTTTTTATTGGATTTTATTAGTTGTTTACTCTAACTGTATTTACTGTATTAGTTGTATTTGTAGTATTTGTTGTATTATTAGTATTTGCTGTATTTGTTGTGTTATTTGTATTATTATTTGTTGTATTTGTTGTATTAGTATTGTTTGTATTTGCATTGTTAGAAGAATCTGTTGTCTCTGGTGTTGTTTCAGACATTCCTGTAATATTTATATTCTTACATACAAATGTTGCTTGCAAATTATTATCCGATGAACCTGGTTTCATTGTAAATTCTTCTATTTTAAATCCTAATGCAGAATCGTCTTCTATATCTGTAATAAATTCAGAAATTCCCACATAAGAACCATCTACAGTAAATTTCAAATTATATGCTCCACCAGAACCATTTACAATATTCATTCTTATATTAACACCTTCTGCTGTTGCATGTAATCCAACTCTTGTCCATAAATATCCAACTTCATAATTAGGAATTTGTCTTGCGCTTTGAACATCTTCTGTTGAACTTACTGCGACCATATCTTCATAAGTTGTTTTTTGCTCTTCTAATTCTTTAATACTTTCTGTTATTTCATTTTCTTTTTCAGGAAAGTCTGTTGTTGCTAATCTTGTTGCCTTTTCTACTGTTCCTTGTAAGTCTTCGCTTTTAATTTGAATTTGTTTAATGCCTAGCACCTCTAACCCCGCTATTTGAAATCCATTTACTACTGTAAAAATAGTAAGTGTTAGTACTAAAGCTATTAAAATTAATAATAATAATTTTTTCATGGCAAGTCTCCTTCTATTTTTACTGTAACAACACTATTGTCCTTTTGTCCTGCAGTTGAAATAACATTTGTAAGTATTGAATCATTTTGAATTTTAGCTTTAAACATACCTAGTTGTTCATACTTATCAGATTGTGCCTCTATAACAATATGTCTATCTGTTGTATTTTGAATTGATGTTAATTGTACATTTTCTGGTATTATATTCATAATTGAATTTAATAATATTGGTATTACTTTTTTGTTTCTATTAATATCTGATATTTTATCATTCAAATCTTGTAAATTTTGAATCATTGTAGAATATTCATTTGTTCTTGATCTAATCTTTTGATTATCAGATTCTGCTAAAGATATTTGTGAATTTGTATTTCTTATAGATTCATTTGCTTGAGTAAACCTATTGTCAATTTGATTTCCTATTGCAACAGAAAATACAGAATAAACAATAAATACTAGTAATAATCCTATAGCTGTTCTTAATAATGCAAATTCTGTTCTATCTAATCTTTCTCCTAAATCGTTTCTAAATATTTTAGATAAATCTATATTTTTATTTAATTTTCCTTTATTTGTTTGTTTTCCACCACCAATATCAATTTTTAGCCAATCTGGAATACTGTCACTAAAACTCTTTTCTTTAAAGTTTATACCTGTAATTCCATTTCCAAGCCCTGTCAATGCCAATGATATAGCTGAATTAACTTCTATATAATCTTTTATACTAATGTCATTTCCAGTACTTACAAAATATGGTTTTAAAATTTCACATTCAACTTCTGGCAAATATTCTTGGAAATACAAATCCATATTATTTATTAAAGTTGCTGTTCCAGTAATATATACTTTGCTAATTGTCTGTACGCTATCTTTTATTATATTTTTTATTTGTGTTGTTATATCAAATATTGTAGGCATTATATCATCAAGATATCCATTTTCATCTGTTCCAAGCATTCCTGCATCATCAGTAGTATATATAGTAGTATTTTTACATATTTCATAAGATTTTGCATAAGAATTTTCTCTTGCGTTTATTTTATTTAAAAATTCTTCGCTTCCTTTTTCTAGTATTTTAACATCATATATTTTTTGGTCATAAATTGTTGTAACAGTTGTTTTATCTTCTATATTTACGATTAAGCAATTTTCTCGTGGTTGAGTTTCTAATAAATTTGGTATACACATTGGCATAGAAGTTATATTTGATAATTTATAACCTGAAAATTGTTGAGTTTTTTTACTTAATTCTATTTTATTCTCTGCAATATGAATAACTCTTAATTTTTCTTTATCTTCTGGATTATTTGCCACAGCATATTTTGTAACAAATACATTCGGATTATAGCCTTTGTCACTGCAGTAAAGTTCAAATTCAGTGCCAATTGCTTTTGTTAAATCTTTATTATTCAATAATGCAAACATATCAAAATAATTGTACATTTCATCAGTCAAATTGGTTGAAATTGGCGTTTTTGTACTATCTGTTTCTTGTATAATCTGTCCTATTGCTTTATCTAAATTATCATAAAATTTAACACCAAAAGATTCAATTTTAAGTTTTTCATGTTCTTTTGAAACTTTTGCATATTTAATTAGGTTATCTTCTATATATAATCCTAAACAGTTTGCCATTTTATGCTCCTTATTTCTTTTTCTTTTTTTAGCATTGACAAAAAATTATTTTAAATACTAAAACATTCTTCAAAAGTATTCATCTTTTGTCAAAATCACCATTTATTTCTAATTAATTTTATCGTTTTTTGATAAAAAGTCAATACATTTTATTCAAATGTAATATAAGTGTAATATTTTTGTAATATTTATTTTTCATAATAGTTCACAGACCATATTCTTAGCATGTAACCTTTTAATTGTAAGCACTTTTGAATTATCTTTTTGTCAATTTGCAGATGAAAAATCCATCACTTTTTTCGTTTTGATAAACCTGCACATATCCATTATTTTGATAATATTGCTTATAAAAATCTTCTATATTAAAAGTTGCAATTTCAAAATTAGGATTTTTATTTAAGAACCATTCTATAACATCACTATTTTCTTGTTTTAAAATACTGCAAGTCGAATAAACTAAAAATCCACCTGTTTTTAAATATTTAGAACAAGTTTCTAATATATCTTTTTGCAACAAAGTTATTTCATCTACATCTTCTCTATTTTTGCTCCATTTTATATCTGGTTTCCTTTTTAAAACTCCTATTCCTAAACATGGTACATCTAGCAAAATTTTATCAAATTTTTCTGTATATTCTGGATTAAAAACACTTGCATCTTTTACCTCTGTTTTTATAATTGAAATTCCTAGCCTCTTTGCAGTCTCATCCACTAATTTTGTTCTGTGTTCATGGATATCCCAAGCTAAAATTTCTCCTTGATTTTCCATAATTTCAGCTAAATATGTGGTTTTTCCTCCTGGTGCACTACAAGCATCTAAAACTCTATCATTTGGTGTAACGCCTAAAGTTCTTGCAGCAAGTCCTGCTGCTTCATCTTGAATAGTAAACAATCCTTGCTTAAAAATGTCTAAATTTTCTATATTTTTTGCTTTTTTCAATATTATAAAATCTTTCAATACGGCATCTTCATATTGAATATTTCTTTCTTTGAACTTATCTAGCAATTCTTCTTTTGTAGTTTTTAAAGTATTTACCCTAATTGTTATTGTTGGTTTTAAATTTGAACTCTTACATATTTTTTCAACTTTTTCTATCGGCATTTCATTTAATAAGTCTTCTACTATCCACTCCGGCATAGAAGTAGTTTTAGAAATTCTTTCTATATTATCCTTTATTAAAAATAATTCCTCATAATCTTTCCTGTCTATTTTTCTCAAGATCGCATTAACAAAATTCGAACTACTTTTATGTCCGTATCTTTTTGCCAAATTCACAGACTCATTCACTGATGCAGATTTTGGAATTTTATCCAAAAAAATAATTTGATAAATTCCCATTCTTAGTATGTTCAAAATCCAAAAAGATATTTTTTTTATTTTAATATTTGAATATTTTTTTATAATTTCATCTATGGTTAGCTTCCAAGTTGTTGTTCCATAAACAATCTCAGAAATTAGTCCTATATCTTTCTCATTTAAAATATTTCTATTTTCTTTTAGTTGCTCATCTAATGCAATATTCGAATATGCTTTTTCTTTATCTATTTTATATAAAGCTTTTAGTGCGACTTCTCTTGACTTATCTATCATTTTAAACTCACAATCCTTTCTGTTTTCCTCTAAACACATTCATGATTATCAAAGTAATTTCTTAAGTTATATTTTCTTTTATTTATTATTTGCTCTTATTTATTATTTACTCTAAAGCCCTTATTTTTCTTGTTTCTACTGAATTTGTTTTTAAAATTATATACTTTTTCAATAAAAAATTCCACCACTTTTGTATATTTTTTCTAAAATACGGAAAAGATATTTAAAGAAAATATTATTACTTTTAATAAAAAAACATTTCAAATTAAATTTTTAAAAACATTTTATTAATTTTTACTCTATGTCGCAAATTTTAAAAATTTATGATGTTTTCTGAAAAATAAAAATTAAGAGAAAGGAGTTTATAATAAATACTTATATATTTTAATATTCATATTTATATATTCTTACTTATATATACTCACTTATATATTCTTACCTATATACGCTTGCTTATATGCATTTAGATATATTTATATATATTAAATAACATTTGCTCTAAAAAAATCTTTTCCAGAAAAAGTTTTAAGTATTTAAGTATTTATTATATAAATTAAATTATGGAAATAAAAAAACATTTACTTATAACTGGTAATTCTAATGTATCTTGGAAAGATGCAATTGTAAAAGCAATTCAAGAAACATCAAAAACAATTGACTATCTATATGAAGTTAAAATCTTAGACCAAAGAGCAACAATTAATGAAGACAAAATAGTAGAATACTTTGTAGATTTAGATATTAGCTTTGTTGTAGATTTAAGCCGTAAAGAACAACCTATCAGGGAGGTACGATAATGGATCCTTTAGAAACTAAAAAAACATATCAGGATTATGTCGATAAAAAATCGCCAAATTCTCCTATTTTAAAAAATTGTTTTAATGCTTTCTGGGTTGGTGGTTTAATTTGCACAATAGGCCAAATTATTCTTAATATATGTAAAGAACGTGGATTTGATACATCAACAAGTGGTACAATTGTTTCTATAATTTTAATCGGTCTTTCTGCATTTTTAACTGGATTAAATTTATTTAACAAAATTGGGAAATTTGCTGGAGCAGGTTCTTTAATCCCTATAACCGGTTTTGCAAATTCCATTGTATCCCCAGCTATGGAATATAAATCCGAAGGCTATGTTATGGGTGTTGGTGGAAAAATGTTCACAGTTGCAGGCCCAGTATTAGTGTTTGGTATTTCTGCTTCTATTTTAGTAGGCATAATCTATTTAATTTTTAATACCCAATCAGTTACTTTAGTATAAATTGCCATTCGGGACGGGTTCATTTGGCAATTTTTTGGCATTTGGGGACGGGTTCGTTTGGCATTTTTTTGACAACTGGGACAGATTTATATGGCAATTTTTTTAACAACTGAGACAGATTTATTTGGCAAATTTTTAACAACTGGGACAGGTTTGTTTTAAAAATCTGAACTTTAAAGACTGTCCCCCAAAGTTCAAAATTCATTGAGAGGAGATGATTTTTTGCAAAAATTAGGAGAACAAACAATAAAATTTGATAATCCCCCAACAATTTTAGATTGTGCTTCTATTGTTGGTCCAAAAGAAGCTCAAGGTCCTTTAGCAAAATATTTTGACCAAACTTTAGATGACGAATTTTGGGGAGAAAAAACATGGGAAAAAGCTGAAAGTAAAATCATAAAAGAAACAGTTTCTACTGTTATTTCTAAATCTGGAATTTCTATAGATAATATTGATTGTGTTTTTGCAGGTGATTTATTAAATCAATGTATTTCTTCCAGCTTTGGATTAAGAGAATTAAGTATTCCATTTTTCGGAGTTTTTGGTGCATGTTCAACTTTTGTTGAATCTTTAAGTTTAGGTGCTATTTGTACTGAATCATTTGCAAAACATGTTTTATGTGCTACTTCTAGTCATTTTTGTAGTGCTGAAAAACAATTTAGATTTCCATTAGAACTAGGAAACCAAAGGCCACCAACTAGTCAATGGACTGTTACAGGTTCTCGGTGCAGCTGTTTTAGCTAAAAATGGTGTTGGTCCTTTTATAACTCACATTACTCCTGGAAAAATTGTTGATATGGGAATTAAAGATGCTAATAATATGGGAGCTGCTATGGCACCTGCTTTTGTCGATACTTTAATATCTCATTTTCACGATACTGGCAGAAGCCCTAGTTATTATGATGCCATTATTAGTGGTGATTTAGGTCATATCGGAAAAGAAATTGCTATAGATATTGCAAAATCTAAAGGTTACAATATTAAAAGTAATTACAATGATTGTGGTGTATTGATTTTTGATAAAAATGCTCAAGATACTCATAGTGGTGGAAGTGGTTGTGCCTGTTGTGGAACAGTTTTTTCCGGATATTTCTTTAAGCAATTAAAAAATAAAAAAATAAATAAGATTTTATTAATTGCTACTGGGGCTTTAATGAACTCTACTAGTTCACAACAAGGTGAGTCTATTCCTGGTATTGCTCATGCTATTAGTATTGAAAATTAAATATATATTATCTTCTTTTTAAATTTTCTTTGATATATATATCGAATCTAATAATAAAAATAAGGAAGGATGTTGTTTATGGATATAAATTGGGCTAACGTTTTTGATTGGTCGGTTTTGCTAAAATGTTTTGTTACTGGTGGGCTTATTTGCATTGTTGGACAAATTTTAATTGATAAAACTAAGTTAACGCCTGCTAGAATTCTAGTAATTTTTGTCACTCTTGGTACTATTTTAGGAGGACTTGGTATTTATCAGTATTTAGTTGATTTTGCAGGTGCTGGTGCTACTGTTCCTCTCACTGGCTTCGGGTATAATTTAGCCAAAGGTGCTATTGAGGGTGTTCAACAAAGTGGTTTGATTGGTGCTTTTACTGGTGGTGTAAAGGCTGCCGCTGGTGGAATTGCTGCTGCTGTTTTTTTTCGGATATTTGGCTGCTCTTATTTCTAAACCTAAAATGAAGAAACAATAAAAGAATAGCTGGGAATATTCAGCTATTCTTTTATTGTATAATTCATTATCGCAACCACCCAACAGAAGTTGAGTACGGTGCTTTATTTATCTTTTATTATATAGTTCATTAACTATGCTTTTTTTGCTATTTCAGCTATTTCTGTAAAAGCTTTTGGGTCTGATACAGCTATTTCAGCTAACATTTTTCTATTAATTGTAACATTAGCTTTTTTTAGTCCTGCAATCATTTTACTGTATGTAGTACCATTCATTCTTGCCGCTGCATTAATTCTTGCTATCCATAATTTTCTGAAATTACTTTTTTTATCTTTTCTTCCTATGTATGCATAAGATAATGATTTCATAACTGCTTGATTTGCATTTCTAAATCTATAACTTTTTGCTCCATAATATCCCTTTGCTTGTTTTAATATTTTTTTATGTCTTGCTTTAGTTGTTCTTGCTGTTTTTACTCTTGCCATTATTTTCACCTTCCTTAATTACTTTTATTGTTTTTATTAGTTACCATAAGGTAATAATTTTTTGATTGTATTTTCGCATGTCTTGTCTGCATAAGCATTTTGAATTTTTCCTGATTTTTTTTGTCTGCTTGTTTTATTAGCTAACAAGTGTCTTCTATTTGATTTTGTTCTTTTAACTTTTCCTGTTGCTGTTAAAGAATATCTTTTTTTAGCAGCTTTATTTGTTTTTAATTT